>JBGPFL010000702.1:0-3649 GCA_041483295.1 Blastocatellia bacterium
GTCAGAGATCAGAGGTCAGAGATCAGAGGTCAGAGATCAGAGGTCAGAGGTCAGAGGTCAGAGGCTTCTGACCTCTGCCTTCTGACCTCATTCTACGCACACGAGCTCGGCGATGGCGCGATACTTTCGCTCGCTGAAGCCCTCGACGATTATTATCTCCTGAGGGCGGCGCAACGGCCCGTGCTGCTTGCGATAGTCTACAATTCTACGAGCCATCACTTCTCCGACACCTGGCAGTCGCGTCAACTCTTCGGCAGTCGCTTTATTCAGGTCAAGGCACGGAGATCCAGGCGAGGCAGGAGACGCCGTGAGGGGCGCAACTTGTTGTCGGGGGCTCGTTCCCTTGTCGTGTTCCGTTGCGCAACAGGAGACCAGCAGCCCGGCGCCCAGGATCAAACAAGGAAACAGTCGCGAACGCGTCATTCCAGTGCCCGAACTTAACACAGCTTTCAATGCTGATTCAACGGAGCTAGAATTCAGGGGCGAACTTACTTGCAAGCCGGCTTCAGTGCAGAGCAGAGAGGCAACTACTGCGGCGTGGCCTCGCATCTCCTCGATGAATTACCTGAAATCGTTCGCTCTTGGATGGAGTACCTCGGGCGTTGCAAAGAGCAGTCACACAATCGAAGTTGGTTTCTGGGCATTAGCGCGATGACTATCCGGATCTCCTCATTTTATCGATACATCGGAGCGGTGCTTCTGCCGGCGCTTTTGGTCAGCTCCAGTCTTGTGCCCTCAGCAATGCCTCTCGGTGTCGACGAGAAGAAACCAAAACGCGCGAAGTTCGGATCGAGCCTGAAGCGACTCCGGTGGGATCCGGCGAGGCAAACTACTATTGAAACGGTTGTCGAGACGAAAGGGCGAGACTCCCGGTCAGATGATCCGATCAAACTCGACACGCTGCTGGTGGTCTTCGACCTGCTGATTGTGAGCGGCGACAAGCAGCAGGTAGTTAAGGGTCTCACAAAGGACGACTTCATCATCACCGAAGACGGTCGCCCTCAGCAGGTTGCTACATTCGCGATGGGGGATGATGCGACCAGTTCGCGCTCGATAATTCTGATCATCGATTATAGCAACAGCCAGGCGCCTTACCTGCAGACCAGCATAGAAGCTGCTAAGACGCTCGTCGGAAAGCTGTCATCCCAGGATGAGATGGCTATCGTCACCGATGACGTGGAGATACTGATTGACTTCACACGCGATAAGAAGAGGCTTGTTTCTACGCTCGACAAGGTCAGGAAGCGCGTGTTCGACAAGCACGACCACGGGCGGAGTCTTCAATTCACCGCGCTGTTTGCCGCATTGCGGGAGCTGACCGACAACAAGAGCTCTCGGCCGATCATCATCTTTCAAACCGATGGCGATGAAGCCGCGGCATTCAGAGACCAGCCGGACGCAGCCCGATTCGCTTTTCTTCGACGCGAGATGCCCTCGCCCGAATACGGCCTTTCGGATATCTACGATGCGGCCGAGAAGTCCCGAGCTACGATCTACTCGGTAGTAACCAACCACCGTTTGATCGGATTGCCGAGCGAAGAATACAAAAAGCAGGTCGCCCAGTTGCTGGCCACGAGGGGTTTCATTCGGCCCGGCGAATATGTGAATCCGGAACAGGCGTCACTGATCAGGCTGTACGCTGATTTGTTCAGACAGGGCCAATTGGCGACCGTTCGAGTAGCCACGCTGACGGGAGGTTGGACCGCCTGGCTCGAGCGGCCCGACCAGGCCGAGAATATCTACGAGCAGATCCTCTCGGATATCAATCAGCGCTACATCATTGGGTATTACCCGACGAACGGCGCGCGCGACGGGAACCTCCGCAAAGTGGGTATAGAGGTCAAGGGGCATCCCGAGTACAAGGTTCACGGCCGGACCAGCTACTATGCACTCGAACGTTGAACGAACAGCCTGAGTGCGCATGTGGAAGCGGGTCGAGCCTGGAAAGTGGCGAGTAGTTCTGGACGTGACCGCGGCGCTGCCGGCCGAATCAGGGGGTTCAAATCAATAGAGTCATACGCCGTGGAGCTCAAGCCTGAATTCATCGCCCAGCATCGAGATGCGTGGCTCGCGCCGGGTAAACGAGTACTGTGTGCGACGCAGAGCCGGTATTCCGCGGCGTGCAGGCTCGATTCCGTACTCCTGGCTGGTGAACACGTGATGGAGGCGGGGATTCTGGTTCAACGTGGCGCCATATTCAACTGACCTCTTAGGCACATCGCTCGCTCGGCTTGGATTTATGAACTCGATGCGATCGTCGAAGATGAAGATGCGAGAGGACGAGCCGACGGCGGAATAGTCGCGATGCACCAGCAGATTCGTCAAAGACTCCATGATGGCGTCCCGCGAATAGTTTGCTCGCGCTCGGGGCGTCGCGGAACTGTCGCGTTGGGCAGCGCCGCGAGGTGGGCGCGTGTCCCAAAGATCGACGTACAGCTTGACGAAAGCGAGCGCACGATCGAACAGGCGCGTCAGATTGCCGAACACTTCCACGCGCGAGACGCCTGGCGAGTTATGATCGACTCCCGAGAAGCGAGTGAGCACGAGGCTGCTTTGAGGAAGCACACGTTCGACGGCATCGCTTCGGCCAAAGAGCAGGAACCCTGCTAACGTGGGCGCGATAGAGCTGCCGTAGTCGGCTGCAAGCCTGAGGTCGCGCATGGCCGCCGTGGTGGGAAACCCCTCAGGCTCACGAAAACTCTCTCCTTCCAGATCGCGGATGTAGCTCCATACCAACGCTTCATCGACGTCTGCGAGGGATGCGGTGACGAGCGGCATGTCTTCAAAGGACGCTACGCGAGACCGCGCGAACAATGCCGCTATCTCCGCGCCGTCCGCCTCACGTTTGGTAGACCCGACTCGCACATAGTAGCGATTGTCGGGCGTGGAATGTGGGGCTCGTCGATCCCCGACCTGCAGCACAACTACACGTACACCGTTGTCGAAAGAGACCTTGTCGATCTTTGGCAGCAGCGGCGGCTTGATCTGATTCCGGCAGATGTCGATCAGCTGTTCTTCAACTTGTTCAGGGTCATCGAGCCCTTCCAGTCGCCGCTGGTCGCTGACGCCGAAGATGATCGCGCCGCCTCCCGCGTTAGCCATTGCTACGATCTCGCCGGTTATCTTCTCGGTGTTTACCAGCCGGATCTTGAATTCGAGGTAGGTATCCTCGCCGCCGCGAATCAGGTTCAGGAGATCATTCCTGTCGAGGGTCCGCGAATAGCGGCCAGTCAGTTTCTGCTCGAAGTAAGAGCGCTCGCTTTCCGGGGTTCGCCGCGTAGACCTGAACTTTCTGCCGCGTGTCATGATGCTGTCCTCGACTTTGGGCGCCGGATTCCTCGGAGACTCCATCGGACGCGGCTAGATGAGTCGGCCTCGCATCCTGAGTGCTGGTCTCCAAGGTGACTTCCCAATTTGGCCTGGCCGTATACCCATTGCGCGCTTACCTCTACTTCACAGACCGGGGGCGCTTTGTATGCCTGGCGAAAATCATAGCACAACCATTTGCCCGATCAGAAGACAGATGCCCGAAAGGGGCGAGATTTGTTTGGGGAGGGAACGAGAACCTGTTATTAACCTGGGTTGCGGTGATTCTTCGATCGATACCGCGCATGGTTGGGCGGCCGAAAGCCTCAGGTGTAATTCGTCA
>JBGPFL010000703.1:0-3642 GCA_041483295.1 Blastocatellia bacterium
GACCTCTCAAGAGACACTTCCAGAGCACTCTTACATATACCGCGCAGCTTCCAGAAAGAAACGCAGAATCGACCAAGCGTAGTCACCGCAGACGCCACCCACGCGAAGAACAACATCCACCAAACTACAGAAGCCCACTTGAGGGATCCCTGGCGACTGGCAGGTGGTGCACCATCGTTCGATGGTTTGACGGAAGCAGCGCCGCCAGTTGCGGGACGAGGCGGAGACAGGGCCGCACGGATGGTAGTCGGAATCTCAGCCACGTAGCTGAGGGGCCCCGGTTGCGGCAACGGTACGAGATCACCAACGGCGGCGCCGAGGGGCAGGGTCGGCGACGCGGAGTCTTCGGTGGAGGGATTGCGGGTATGACTGTCGGCGGCTGGGAGTTAGGGTCAAGCTCGACGGCATCGATCGACTGTACCACCGCGGGCGCGCGGTGCGCTCCTGGAACTCGGCAGACTCTGGCAGACTCGCCAGGACTCCCTGGTCCCAAGAGCGGTAACGCGCGTGTCAGTCCATTATTCCTTCCTGCGGAGTTCGGCCTTCTCCTCCTTAAGCGCGAAATCAGAAGGGGCCTCGAAAAGAGAACGTACCGGCTCGCTTCGATTAATGTTGGTCAGCCGGTAGACGTTTTCACCCGATCGCGGATCGTTGTGCCTGGTCATCACCACCATCCGCAGTTCTGGTGAGTACCATTTCTCCGAGACGATGTCGAAAGCCTGATCGTTGCCCTCCGTGCCTGCCGCGAACGTGAAGGTCACCCGAGTGCCCACAGCTTGCACACCTTCGAAACTCTGCGTCCCGAGCGATTCAACCTTGCGCTCTCGTCGCAACTGGTGATCTTCCTTCAACTGCGCCTCTGTTATCGCAACTCCGATTTCGTTCCTGAGTTCAACGCGGGCTTCACGGCGCGCTTCTGCCATTCGCTGCTGCTCCATTTCAACATGCTTATGCTCTATTTCAGCCTTGTGTTCTTCGATCTCCCGGTTTCCTTCGAGCGATTCGTACTTAACTTTGACCGCGGTCTGCTGGAACATGTGCAGGTGGTAAGCGACTCGTGCAATCGGATCACTGATGAGAACTATTTCCGGACCGCCGTCCCTCGGTTCCTCGCTCCGGGTGCGTCCGTCGCTATCGCGATACAACATCCCGGTCGACTTGCTGTTTATGTGAACGCCGTTGGCGAGCGTCTGTGTGTTCTCGATGACTACCTGGGCGGAAAAGGGTGCACGCTTGATGGGCGTGTCGCCGATGTGATATTCGAAGCGGTCCACAAACGCGAACGTCAGCTCCCCTGCGGCGGCCACCTCCGCCAGATGCTTCTGTTTCAGTTCCCGCTCTGTTGATTGTCTCTCCTGCGTCGTCGCGATCTGCTGTTCACTGTGGGATCGGGAGTCCTGAGCGTAGATAACCGCTCCAACTGCCAGGACGGCGCACATCATGCACATAATGAATGTCTGTCCAATCTTCATAGTTCACTCCTTCTGTTAGGCATTGGTGATCCGAGTTCGTCCGCAACCGAACATAGCCACGACGGCCCTCGGCCCTGCCAAAGGCCGATCCATCTGAAAGAATGCGGCGGCTCAACAGGTCGTTCGCGGACGGTTACAAGTACAAAGAACCTTCTCGCTGAAGGCATCCTAGCCGAAGTCGAGACCGAAATGGTTCAATCCGGGTAAACTGTTTGTAAGGTTTGTAAAAAATCACTTTGCCCGCGTTCCGCGGAATTCCCGCATCCGCCGCATAGCTGAATTAGGCCTAACTCCTTGCCGCCTCCTGCAACACCTGATACGTTAATTTTCCCGGTCATCGAAGCGGCGACGGCTCACGATGGCGCCTCTCAGCTGACTCTCTTTTGGCCTCGCTGGGAACGAATGACACCGCGCAGGATCAACAGCCTGTTTGAGACCCAGGTGCGCAATCACACGATTGCTCCCTCGTGGTGAAAACTACCTCTCCTGTGGAGAATCGCTACACTCGGCGATTTGTTGGGTCCCAAAAGCCCCCACCCCCATCACGCTTGGGTAGGTCGTCGATCGATCAGGCCCGCCGATCTCCCGGTTTTGTTCCATTGGTTCGTCTTGCGACTTCTCGTGATGAGGTGCCGAAGAGCGATGCGATGGCACGTCAATTGTCTTGTTGTACTCGGAAACCTTTATCGACAGGAGTAAGCGGACCGATGGAAGGCCAACCGGCTAAAGCAGCACCGATCTATCTGAACCAGCTTCGCGTTTACACGAGTGGACTGGTGCTCGTGCTATTGCTGGCGACCCATGCGGCCTGCGGCGGCTCTTCAGAGAATCGCGGACAACCAACGCTGTTAACCGCACAGCAGGTCTACGTGCTCCCGCCGGAGGATGCTCAACGCGCTTTGGCGGTCCGAATTCGCGGAGTCGTAACCTATATTAACCAACGTAATAAGACTCTCGTCATTCAGGACTCAACAGCGGCTGTTCTGGTGGATGCAGCGCAGACCCCGACTACCGGGTTCAAGCCGGGTGAAGCGGTAGAGCTCGAAGGATTCAGCAGGCGAGGAAAAGACTTCAATACGGTTGTCGGCTCTAATCTTACTGACCTTGGAGGGTCGAAGATGCCGGCTCCGCAAGTAGTGTCTTTCAAGGCTCTGACTGCTTCTACGGAACAGGCCTATCGATGGGTAGAGGCTAATGGTGTTGTGAGATCGGCAGAGATGCAGAACGATGGACAGCTCATCCTGGACCTCGCTACAGGCGACGGCAGGCTCAAAGTCCGCATCGTTGAACACCGGGGTATTGACTTTGGTCTGACCCACGTAGACTCGAAGCTGAAAGTATCCGGTGTCTCACGCGCAATCTTCGGTGCGCAGGGAGAGGCGATTCGGATCGAGCTGTTGGTGTCAAATCTCGACAATGTTGTTGTTGAAGAGGCCAGGCCGTCCGATGCATTCTCGATTCCCGTCAAGTCGATAAACAGCGTCTCACCCAAACCGTCCAACGCGATGTCCGGCCACCGAGTTCGAGTAGACGGAACAGTGACAGCGCAGCAGCCCGGGGGCGACCTCTATATAAAGGATGACACCGGCGCCTTGCATGTGATCACGGCACAGGTATCGTCCATCTCACCCGGCCGGCGAATCGCAGTCCTCGGCTTTCCCTGTTTGCGAGATTCTGAGCTGGTGTTAGAAGACTCGGTATTTCGGGAGATCGATGCCCTTCCGGCAGCGCCCACGACACAATCCGCTTTCCGCGAGGGTCTGTATCTTCTAAAGACAGTAGATCAAGTTCACAAGCTCGTGCCTGAAGAAGCCAAGCGCGGGTATCCGGTTCGCCTGAGCGCTATTGTCACTTACTACTATCCACTGAAGGCCAATCTATTCGTTCAGGACTCGACGGGAGGCATCTATGTCGACTGTCGAGGGATGAAAGAGATCCCGATGGAACCGGGCCAGCTTGTGGAAGTGGAGGGTCAGAGCGCCGCCGGCGATTTCGCGCCGGTGGTAATCAAGCCGACTGTCAGAATCATCGGCCGGGGTTCGTTGCCGAGCGCGCCGCGGCTCTCTCTCGCAGAACTCTTTTCCGGCCTGCAAGACAGTAACTGGGTAGAAACTGACGGAATCGTGCAAGCCGTAAACACGGACCCAGACTCTGGACGCCTGTATCTCGC
>JBGPFL010000704.1:0-3629 GCA_041483295.1 Blastocatellia bacterium
CCGCACCGATAGCAGCGAGGGGCCGCAGCTTTCAAATGCTACGATGACCGGATTCGACTATTCCGATGTCGGCACCATATTCAAAGCAGCCGGTGAGATGACCGGAGTCAATGTCTACAAGCACGCGGCGAACAGCGACAGCTTCTTTGGCCGCAGCGACAATCAAGCCCTCGCGGATCAAGGAGTGCCTGCGCACACGCTCTGCGTAGCGTATGTCTATCCGGACTATCACGGTCTCGGCGATCATTGGGAGAAGATCGACTACGGGAATATGGAGAAGGTCGATCGCATGGTCGCCCTCGCGTTGCTTATGGTTGCCGACAGCACCGACGAGCCCCGGTGGAATGAGGGAAATCCCAGGACTGCGCGCTACGTGAAGGCCTGGAAAGATCGGCGAGGAAAGTGAAAAGTCGAAATGCGAAATTCCTTTCCAATTTCGCATTTCGCACTTCGCATTTCGCATTTCGTTCACGGTTTGGCTTCGACCCAGTTCTTGCCGACTCCAATATCAACCACCAGGGGAACGGCCAGCGGATAGACCGCCTCCATCTCCTCTCGTACCGCGTCGCGGGTGGGTTCGATTTCGCTCTCGGGAACTTCCAGCAGCAACTCGTCGTGCACCTGCAACATCATCAGTGCCCGGAGCCCTTCGCGCTTGAGCCGGTCGTGAACGCGAATCATCGCAATCTTCACAAGGTCGGCGGCGCTGCCCTGAATAGGAGCGTTGATGGCTTCACGTTCGGCTCTCGCTCGCAGATTGTGATTCCGGTTTTGAATGTCGGGGATGGGCCGTATGCGGCCGAAGATCGTTCTTACCACGCCGGTCTGCCTGACCTGTTCGGGCGTCTCTTCCATATATCGACGCACTTCTTTGTAGGTCTCGTAGTAATCGGCGATTGCCTTCTTGGCATCCGCGCGAGATAGTCCCGTGCGCTGGGCAAGCCCGAACGGGCCGATGACGTAAGGAATAGCGAAGTTCACTATCTTTGCAAGCCGACGCACTTGCGCCTCTTCTTGTTTCGTCGTTGCCCCGAAGACCTCTCGCGCCGTCTTAGCGTGAATATCTTCACCGTTCTTGAAAGCCTCAGTCATCACCGGGTCGCCGGTTATGTGGGCGAACAGCCTCAACTCGATTTGTGAATAGTCGGCCGACATCAGTACATAACCGGGCGAAGCTACAAATGCCGCGCGAATTCGCCGGCCCTGCTCGGACCGGATCGGGATGTTCTGCAGATTGGGATTGGTCGACGAGAGGCGTCCCGTCGCCGACACGGCCTGGTTCAAGGTCGTGTGGATGCGCCCGCTGCGCGGATCGATCAGCCGGGGCAGCGCGTCAACATATGTGTTCTTTAGCTTCGCCAGTTCGCGATACTCGATGATCAGCCGGGGCAACTCATACTTTGTAGCCAACTCTTCGAGCACATCTACTGAGGTTGATATGCGGCCCGTTTTGGTCTTGCGGCCGACTCCGAAGTTGAGCTTCTCGAATATGTCGCCGAGCTGATGAGTGGAGTTGATGTTGAACTCGCAACCGGCTTGTTCGTAGATCTCGCGAGTGAGCCGTTCGAGTTCCTTCTCCATCTCGCGACCGGCCAGCTCGAGAGTGCCGGTGTCGATCCGCACGCCGATGCGCTCCATCTCGAACAGTATCTCGACCAGCGGCAACTCGATCTGCCTGTAAAGCGGATCGAGGCCGGCCTCCTCTATTCGCTCACGGAGTTCTGGCGCGAGCTGAAGCGTGAGGTCTGCGGTCTGCAGCGCGCGGAGATCTTCGGCATCGAAGCCTTCTGCCGTCTCAGCCATCTCGATGCCGATCCGCTCTCGCGCGATCTCGAGTATTCGGTAGGTCGCGCGATTGGGGTCGAGGAGATAGGCAGCCAGCATCGTGTCGTCTTCGACGCCTTCAATGCGAATAGCCGGTTCGAAGCCCCGTATCGATCCCTTGGAGTCGTTTGACTCAGGTCGGTCCCCGTGCCCGCGGATATACCGGTCGAACGCGGTCAGCGTGCCCTTCCAGTCCTGAATGGACTTGCGGATCAGGCCGTTTTCAAGGACCTCTTTCAAAACCGCGAGCGGGTCAGAGCCGGGTTCGAAGTTGTGAAGATCGATCAACGCCGCCTTCGTAGGTTCGCTCGAGATAGCGAGTCCGCAGAGCGTTTCGCCTCGCTCTTCAACCGAGAGCGCAAAGCTGTCCACTGCCCACAGCGAAGCGATCAGTTCATCGAGAGCGGCTCGCGTAGTGATTCGAGTGTAGCGGGTCTTGCTCTGACGCTGGGCGGCCGCGGCGACGCTGGACTGGCTCGCCGCGTCCGCAAACTCGCGCTTCAGCGCGGCGAACTCCAACTCGCTGAAGAGTTCATATGCGGCATGTCGATCCGGAGCTTCGTAGATCAGCCCGTTCAGGTCCAGCTTGATCGGCATGTCGCATTTAATCGTGACCAGGTCCCTCGATTGGCGAATCAAATCCACATTGTTCTTCAAACTCTCGCGATACGTCTTTCGGCTTATCTCGTCGGAGCGAGCGAGCGCGTTCTCGAGCGTCTCGAATTGCTGAATGATCTGCTGAGCGCCTTTTTCGCCGACGCCGGGTGCTCCAGGTATGTTGTCCGAAGTGTCTCCCCACAGCGCCAACAAGTCGATCACCTGGTCGGGCCTGACACCCATCTTCTCCTGCACGGCTCTGGCATCCATCATTGTCAGCGTTCCGTCGCGGGCGGTCTTAAGGATCTTTACGTGATCTGTGACGAGCTGGCACATGTCTTTGTCGTTAGTGACGATCACCATATCCAGTCCGGCCTGCTCCGCCTGAGCGGCAAGCGTGCCGAGGATGTCATCCGCTTCGAATCCCGGCGCTCGTGTGACGGGAACGCGCAACGCTTCGAGGAGCCGATCGAGATACTTGAGTTGCACGCTGAGGTCCTCGGGCATCCCGGTCCGGGTTGCCTTATAAGCCGCGTAGGAATCGTGGCGGAATGTGGGACCGGAGGTGTCGAATGCGACCCCGAGATAATCGGGTTTCTCTTCGTTGATAAGCCGGCGCAGCATCATCGTGAACCCGTAGATGGCGTTGGTGGGTATGCCAGTTGAGGTTGAGAGCCCACGAATCGCGTAGTAGGCGCGATATAACTGAGACATACCATCGACAATGTACAGTCGCTTTCGTTTTTCCGCCGACATAAGGGGCCATCCTATAGAGCGGGATTTGAGAGTGTCAAGAAAGAGAGCCTTCAGGTCATTGAAGAACTTAGTCTCACATTCACCTACACCCAGTCATCCCGATCGCTTCGCGCCATATTTGTCAAAGCTCTCACCGGGGTGGTACACTTCGACAATTCAAAGCATCCTAGACATCACACAGGAGCAGTAAGTACTCAAATGCAGTCACTCATTCTCGCGGGCGGAAAGGGAACACGCCTTCGTCCGCTTACGATGCACACCCCGAAGCCCATAGTGCCGATCGCAGGCTATCCGTTCCTGCTGTACCAGCTCGAGCTTCTCAAGCGCGCGGACGTTCGCGATGTCATTCTGTCGCTCTCCTATCAACCGCAGAAGATTGAAGACAAGATCGGCGACGGCACGGATTTCGGCGTGAGGGTCAGCTATGCCGTTGAAGCGTCTCCGCTTGGAAC
>JBGPFL010000705.1:0-3626 GCA_041483295.1 Blastocatellia bacterium
GGAAGCGGCGAGCGTCCGTATGAAGCTCTCCAGCGAGCGCTTCTGTTCGTCGAGTAGATAGAGATTCTCCATCGCCAGCCCTGCCTGCCGCGCCACGGCGGTCAGGAACTCCAACTCCTCATCATCAAAGACGCGGGTCGTCGTGAGATTGTCGGCATAACAGACTCCCCACACCCGGGTCTTGGAACCGATGGGCGCGCACATTACAGAACGGATTGACTGAAACTGAACAGAGTTACCATCCGAGAACCGCGAGTCGGTTCTCGCATCCAGGCTGAGCACTGCCACATTCTCGCTGTAGACGCGGCGGGCAATGCTGCTGCTGGGTGAAAAGTCTTCTGTGGAAGGAAGAGCAGCAATGGTATCGAGGGTCCGAGCCTCCCTATTCCATAGCATTATCGCGCAGCGTTCGGCTTCGAGAGTGCGGTGCAAGAACAGAGCCAGTTTGTCACTGAGATCTTCCGACGAGAGGGCGGTGAGCATTTCGCTCGAGAATTCGTAGAGCGCGCGCAGCCGGTCGACGGTCCGCTTCGTGAGCTTGCCTGATCCGGCCAATTTAGAAGTATTGATGAAGCGAGTGTCTTCCGGGGTTACGATGCGAACGGGGCGAAGCCCAGCGTCCGAATCGTCGCTCAGGGTCGCCGGGGTTTCACCCGCAGCACCAGCGCGAAAGATGAGTTCCACACCACGACCTCGGCCCAGCCTAATCTTGTCGCCGTCGTTTAGTGCTCGTTCCTTGACCTGCTCGCCATTGACGAAGGTCCCCGACGTACTGCCAAGATCGCGAATCGAGTACGTCGAGCCATTGAGTATTACTTCCGCGTGGAAGCGCGAGATATAAGGATTGTTTACCGCCAGGTCGTTATCTTCGAAGCGGCCGATGCGAAAGACTCCGCCGTTAAGTGTGCGCGCCCCTTGTTCCCCAGTGTCAACACAAATCAAGCTGGCTCCGTTACCCATTAGTCCCCCTCCAGGTACGGCCAGTATTAGCTGTCGCCACTCGCAGGCAGCTAGTACCCGCGTCCCTCACGCTCGCCCCTACTAAGAAACCACGATGAGGGTTCATATGAAATACTCGTTAGGGGCCGAGTCTCAGGACATTTTTTCCGAATTCTCTCAAAGCTCGGACGCAATCTCTATCGCATCGACCACCCCTATGATGGCAGAGTCGATTGCCGCTCCGGCCTGCCCGGTTGAGGACGTCGAAGCGGACCACCCCTCGCGGACGACGATCACCGTGTCACCGACGCCCGCATCGACTGAGTCCAGGGCCAATAGCTCGGCACCTTCGTCAGAACCGTCCGGCGCGATCGGCTGAACGACCATAATGCGGCCGCCTTCATATCGGTCGTTCTTCTGGGTTGCGACCACATTGCCAACTACTCGCGCTAGAATCATAACAAGTCTGATTTGCGATCTTGGATTCGCCCAACGCGTCGGCACCTGAGAATCGAAAATCCAAAATCCTACTAAACTCGATTCACCGAATCCACTATCCCTACTATGGTGCAGTCAGTGGGTACGTCCAGAGGCTCGAAAGGAAATGAGGCCTCCTTACCCCTGCACCAAAAGATCACTTCGCCATCTCCGGCACCGACAGAATCAATCGCGACCAGGGGCTTGCCGGTTTCCTCGAGCTTCGCGTCAAGAGGCTGTATGACCAGCAGCTTGCGAGCCTCAAGCAGCTCGCTTTTGACTGTTGAGACTACGGTGCCGATCACGCGAGCCAGTTGCATCTCCATCCCCGGAAGCAAAACAGTGCGAGAGGATACAGATTGCACCTGTAGTTGATTATTGTCAAGAATTAAAGATGTGGGCCGCAGGCTGAGAAGATTCGTCAGACTCTTATGGACAGGTGCGGCCACGAATCACACGAATTCCACGAATGATCACGAATAATTCGTGTAAATTCGTGGAATTCGTGTGATTCGTGGGCTCGCGTCGCTGCTGGGCCCAGCTAAGGGGTTTTCTCCATGTAGTTCGCCATCGCGGAGCGCACCCACAAGGTCCTCTCCGACAACGTAAGAGTCAGCAACGATAGGAGAGCAGCGAAAGCAAGAATCGCAACGAACATGAGGTAGTACTTGATCGCCCATTCGCCTGCGATCTTGATTCGATGTATGAATGGGACTCCTGCCTTCGCTGCCGTCACACCTTCCTCCAATCCAAATTTGACCGTGCAGAATTCGTTCTCCTGGTCGAACTCACCAAGCTTTACCCCGGTTGACTGGATCTCACGTTCAATTTCGAGGATTCTGTTCTCGAGATTGATGTACTCATCGATGTTCCCGGTTTTTCCCTTGAGACTCATGAGGGAATCTCGAACCTTCTCGAGGGAAACCCGTTTTGCGTTGAGCTCTTTGTACTCATTGGTCTTATCGGTCTTATCGAGGCGGATGGAAGAAAGCAGTCCAATCGCCTGGATCTCATCTATCAGTCCATCAAACTTTTCGGGAGGAACACCGATAGACAGCGCCAGCCTGCGACGCCCCCGCAAGCCCGAATTCTGTTCGAACTGAACGATCGCATTGTGCTTCGTTATCAGCTCGCGGGCCTTCTTCTGATCCTCGTCGAAGGCATCGGTCTTTGATGACACCGATCCTACTTTCTCATACTTCTGGTCCACGCTATATTCACGTTCAACGCCACCGACCTTGAGCTTCTCACTTGCGTAGTTCTTTCGTTCGGAGTCGGAGTCGCGAGTCTCAACTCGCATAGTCGCGGTCATCAAAGGCCTCATGAAGCCGCGCTCGATTTCCCGATTTTCCGAAGAGAGACCTGGCAACCCGACATATCCATAAACCAATCTGAAGACAAAGACGGCCAGAAAGCCAAGGAGCAGATACACCACACCTGACCTGATCTTACCTTTCATTCGAAAACCTCCTTATCGAGCTTAAGGAATCGAAGTGCGTGCCGGCTCCTGGCGCAGCTCGGTTCGTTTGGCCATATAGACCTTATTGACCACGACAGGATCGAGGGGCCTCTCGGTGTTGGTCCACGTTGGGGCGCGCGCTATTGAGTCAACGACGTTCATCCCTTCGATCACTTTGCCGAAGATCGAGTAGTTGCCGTCAAACTGCGGCATGGGCCCGACACAGATAAAAAACTGGCTGGTCGCGCTGTTCACGTCGTCCCTGCGCGCGGCGGATAAGATGCCTCGTTCGTGTTTGAGGTTGGTTGAGAACTCGGCTTTAACGGTGGGCTGGGCGGGCTGACCCCTGCCCCAGGTTGAGGGATCTCCGTTGATGGTATTGGGGTCGCCTCCCTGCACGGCAATTGAGTGCCCGGTCTTGTCCTTTACTATTCTGTGTATCCTGGTACCGTCGTAGAAGCCCTGCTCGGCGAGCGTCTTGAAATTGTCGACATGCTTCGGCGCATACTTCGGAAAGAATTCAATGACTATGCGGCCGTAGTTGGTCTCCATGACCGCGACTTCGTCATCGCGGGCGGTGCTTCTCCCGCAAGAGAGGGAGCCGAATACCACAAAGAGAAGAGCGGCCATTGCGAGAACAGATCGAGCTCTCATTGCCCTGATTGTCCCCCATTTTCGAGCGCTTCTTTGAGCAGCTTGTTTACAAGCTGCGGATTGGCTCGGCCGCCGCTCGACTTGATGACCTGGCCGA
>JBGPFL010000706.1:0-3625 GCA_041483295.1 Blastocatellia bacterium
AGGACCTTATGCGTCTTCGTCGGTCGAACCACCTGTATCCCAGGGAACTGAAAAACTGTATAGCCTCGCTATCGCGCTTGATGAGATCAACGAAGGCGTAATTTTCCTGAACTCCGGGGGACAGCTGATCTGGCACAATCGAGCCTTCGATAAACTGCTCGTCGAAAACCGTGAGGGTCACATGCTGGTGGCCGCAGTCATTGAACTTGCTGCTGACTTCTATCAGGATCTCGAAGCGTCGCGCGCATTGCCAGGGAACGAGACTATGGTGTCGATCCAGCGAGATGTTACGGTTGGCCGCATCAAGCACGAGTTGCATTGCACCTTGATGCCTAAAGAGATGCTCGGGCCGGACAGCTACGTACTCTGTTTAGTGAAGCGCTCGTCCTCGCGCTGGTCGAGTTACGCGGAACATTTGCGCCAGACCTGGGGACTGACTGAGCGAGAGGCTCAAGTGGCAGTCGAATGCCTGCGGGGAAAGAAGAACCTGGAGATCGCCGAGCAGTTAAAGATTAGCGTCGAGACCGTGAACAAGCACCTCGACAAGGTCTATCAAAAGGCGGGCGTTCGCGGCCGCGCAGAGTTAGCCTCGCGCTTGCTCGACGGCACGATGTAACTCGAACCGCATCGAAGAACGATGCTCGCGCTTAAAGCTTGCATCGCAAAATGAGCCCGCTCCGGTAATCCTGGCGCGGGCCTTTGCATTTAATTAGCAGGCCGGCAGGTGTCGGACAGGAATGGACCTAACACCGCGAGCGCCACAGCGCTCCATGACCCCACGGACCTCGTCTTACTCGGTCGCCTTCTTTTTCTTCTTTATCACAAAGTCTGCGTCGCTCTGGTCCTGGGTGGCCTCTCGTCCGTCTACGAACTCGCTGACGCGAACGCGGCCGGACCTGGTCTTCACATTGGGCACAGTCCACTCATAGGACGTTGCGTTAGCGGGGAGACCCGTCGCTATTTCCTGCCATGTCTGCCCCCCGTCACGCGACAACGACAGGTCCTGCCGTTGGACACCTGTCCCGGTCACAGACCAGGAGATTGTGTAGACTGAGCCGCCCGTCAGTTTCACGGTTGTGTTGGGGGTCAACAACTGAACAGTCGGCGCTGAAGGGGGGAGATCGGTTCCAGAAGGCAGTTTGAATGCTCGGACACTCTTGTCCGCTGAGCCGACAAATACGCGGTCCTGCGAGACAGCGACGCCGCCAAAGATGGAGCCCATCTCCGCGCTCCACAGCACCGCTCCATTTCGCGTATCATAAGCTCGAAGATTGCCATCCACTCCGCCGATGAATACGGCTCCGCCTGTGACCGCGGTCGCGCCCATGACCTGCCTGTACTGTGTAGCCTCCCAGACGATATGGCCGTCGCGCTGATCCAGCGCCACTACCTTGCCGTTGGCATTCCAATTCACGGAGGATCCCATGAAGACAAGACCGTATGCAGCGGCGGGCGACGAGATAATCCCGCCGACCGCAGATGCGTCAGTGACGACCACATCCCATATCAACTGTCCCGTAGCCCGGTTTAAGGCATAGCAGTGGCCGTCCTTCGAGCCGATCACCAGCGCGGGAGTTCCGTTTATGTCGAGCAGTACGGGAGACGCGCCGAAATCGAGGTTCAGGGCATCTCGAACCAACCTCTTGAACGACCAGGCCAGCGCGCCGGTATCGGCATTCAGGGCGACAAGGGCGTTCGAATAGGTGTCGTCGCCGGTGCAAAAGTTGCCGGTCCCGACATAGACCAGGCGCCGTTTGCCGTCGACTGCAACGGAGGACCACACACCGCCGCCGGTGCTGTTTTCCGGGGCCGCAATGAAGCTCCACAAGATCCGGCCATTGGATATGTCCACGCATACTACTCGACCGCGAACGCAAGGCTTGACGCAGTGGCTGGCTAGGCCGATGTAGAGCTTTCCGTCAAAGACTACCGGGGACGAGAATGCATGGAATGCGTTGAGCGGGTCAGCCAGTTGCGTTTTCCAGATCACACCGCCGGTCGCGGGGTTTAGTGCATACAGATCGCAATTTGCGCCCGCGAAGAAGAGCTTGCCATCCGAAAGCGCCGCAGTGTTGTCGATGCCATACGTGGCATCGCAGGGATCAACCCTGAGCGTCCCGGCGTTGAACTTCCACAACTGCTCTCCTGTGCTTTCGCGCAGCGCGTACATAAAGCCATCCCAGGAGCCGACATAAACTGTTCCCCCTGAAACAATCGGGGTGCCCGTTACCATACCGCCTGTGTCAAACCTCCAGTTCTCCTTGAGCTTTGATATGCCGGCCCGGTCCAGACTGGATTCGATACAATAGCCCGTATGCGCGGAGTCGTGTTGATAAGTGCTCCACTCCGCAATGTCCCTCATCGATCCCGCGCCAAGGACCGTGTTTTCGATCGAGCCCCCAAGCGAGATGAAGGCCGCTTGCACCACCAACGGGTAACCTGGTGACTTCAAGCTCGTCTGAAAGACGAACCCGTTCTTCGCGTATCTGACTATTCCTCCATCGATGTTAATTCGGAATATGTCGCCGGTTCGATAGGGTGTTTCGGCTTTGTAGAGATTATTCTCGCGGACCTCTGCAACCCCGAAGTCAGTCAGCTTAATGGCGAAATCGATGTCGGCATAATCCGTTCCTATTGGACTGTGAGCCAACCCACAGAATCTTAGTTTATCGGTCTCGGTCGCAGTAAATTCGGCGAAGCCGTCGCCTGATGTAATTGACTGCCTTGACCTGGCTGCGGCATCTGACGTGTCGTTGAGGCCTGAGGTCTTTTGAAGCCTGCTCCCGGTCACCGTGCAATTGACTGTGCTGGCCCAATCTACGGCCAGGGCTGCCTCTGTGACAGATTGCCCGCTGGCGGCACATACGAACGACACCGAGGCGATCAAGGAGACGGCCAGAAACGAAGTTACTACTTTGAGCAGCATGCAAGACTCTCCTCTGAAGTTGAATTGCTTCTCCTAAAGAAGTAATCGGCGGAGGTTTCCAGATGAAGTCTCGTAAACGGAGAGGTTCATTCCAGGCTCGAATCAGCGGCCAGTGCTGTGAAAGGCTTGCACATATCCGACTTCAAAGTCTATTTTTCTTAGGCTGATGCAAGTAGAGAAGGTATCATCAACGGTTTTCACGCCGCTCGCCGACAGGACGGGAGTCCTTCTACATCTGGAAACGCTGTGGTACTACAGCCTCAATCGCACGGGTGCTGCTGTTTGGCAGTTGATCGAAGAAAAGAAAGTCGTGGCCCTTGAGGACCTGATCGATACTACCTGCGAGCAATTTGAGGTTGACCACGAGGAAGCTGAGCGGACGCTCAGATCCTTTGTCGAGAAGCTCATTGAGTTCAGGATGGTCCAGGTCTTTTAACGCCCGATCTTCTCCTTCCGGCAAATCCGGCTCCAATCGAGGGCCCAAACCCGTCAATCTGACGACAATTGTTACTGGGTGGCTCCCAGACTTTGTTACCTGTTTGGGTATTGGCAGACGTTGGAGCCAATTCAAATGCTTTATCGCTGTCATCGATTGGCATAGCTCTTGCCCATGTAAGACGCTGCCTTGAAGGGGCCATAACGGTTGGGAAGAGTAAGAGGATTCGCCAGCCCGGGAATTCGCAGAAAAGGATAGAGGCA
>JBGPFL010000707.1:0-3610 GCA_041483295.1 Blastocatellia bacterium
CTCGCCTACGTAGGACACAGTTACGGAGCGCAGTGGGGCGCGATCCTGTCAGCAGTCGACCGGCGACTCAAAACCAGCGTGCTGATGGGCGGGATCCCGGATCTCAAGGCAACTTGGATCGAGGCCGACGACCCCGACCTCGTCGAGTGGAGAAGCAGCAAGCGGAGAGAGATTGATTATTACGTGAAGATCAATGCTCCGCTCGACGCCGTCAACTACATTGGCCACACAGCCCCGACTCCCGTGCTGTTTCAGTTCGCCAGGCACGAACAGTATTTCAACGAAGCAGCAATGCTCAGATACATCAAGGCCGCAAGCGAGCCCAAAGTAGTGAAGTGGTACAGCACCGGACACGACCTGAACGATATTCAAGCGCTGATCGACCGTGCGGCGTGGTTGCAAAAGCACATCGGCATCAACCCGATCTCTCCAATCCTGGAACGTAGACTGAAGAGCGGCAGAAGACTAACCCGGAGACCGTGATGGCCAGTAACCTGTTTGCGAGGAAGCCACTCAAGCTTCTACTCGAAGAGATGGCCGGAGACAACCGGCTGCGCCGCGTGCTCGGGCCGTTTCAACTCACGAGCCTTGGAGTTGGCGCCATTATCGGCAGCGGCATATTCGTATTGACCGGAGAGGCTGCACGCGACAAGGCCGGCCCCGCCCTGATCCTGTCGCTCGCGGTCGCGGGCGTGACCTGTCTGTTTGCTGCCCTCTGCTACGCGGAGTTTGCCTCGATGGTTCCGGTAGCAGGGTCGGCATATACCTACGCCTACGCCACGCTGGGCGAATTGCTGGCCTGGATCATCGGGTGGGACCTGGTAATCGAGTATGCTGTCAGCGCGGCCGCGGTCGCTCACGGGGCATCGAAATACTTTCAGGACCTGATCAGCATCTTTGGTCTCGGCCTGCCGGCGAGATTGACGGACGCTCCGATCGATTACAATCCGGCAGTCGGCAAACTGGTATCAACCGGCAAGCTGTTCGACTTGCCCGCGCTCGTACTGACCGCACTCGTAATGGTAGTCCTGGTTATCGGCATCAAGGAGAGCGCGCGCTTCAACGTTGCGATGGTCGCTGTGAAAGTCGTCATTGTTCTGTTCGTGATTGCCGTCGGAGTCTTCTATATCAAACCGGCAAACTGGAAGCCGTTTGCGCCGTACGGAATGACCGGCATCAACTTCTTCGGTAAGACAATATCCGGGCCCACGGATGCCGGGGGACAGCCGCTCGGAATGCTTGCGGGCGCCGCGATAATATTCTTTTCTTACATCGGCTTTGATTCGGTATCCACCCATTCCGAGGAGGCGCGCAATCCTCAGCGTGACGTGCCGATCGGCATCATAGCATCGCTCATCATCTGCACGGTGCTCTACATGGGGGTGGGGGCGGTGCTCACCGGAATGGTCCCCTACGACAAGATCGACATCGACGCCCCTGTGTCCGGCGCATTCAAGCAGGTGGGGCTAGTCTGGGCGCAATTCCTGATCTCGTTCGGTGCGATCGCCGGGATAACTTCGGTGGTGCTCGTGACTATGTTGAGCCAGGCGAGGATACTCCTGGCGATGGCGCGCGACGGCTTGTTGCCGGTGAGTTTCTTCGGCGCAGTGCACGAGCGATTCCGCACTCCGTGGAAATCCACCATCGTCACCGGGATATTCGTTGCGTCGTTGTCGGCGGTCCTGCCGCTGAGAATACTGTCGGGCTTGATCAACATCGGCACGTTGCTGGCGTTCGTAATCGTTTGCTCGGCAGTTCTCATAATGAGGAAGACCAATCCGGATGCGGAGCGTCCTTTTCGCGCGCCACTCGTCCCCCTGGTTCCGATACTCGGGATAGCAACCTGCTTGTTGCTGATGTTCTCGCTGCCGGCGGAGAACTGGTTGCGGCTGTTGGTCTGGCTTCTAATCGGGTTCGTCATCTACTTCCTGTATGGAAGGCGCCACAGCGTGATGGCCCGCGCGCCCCGCCTTGAGGTCCTGAAACAGGGCGTATCGCCTGCAGGCGCCCTTACTGCCGTCGTGCCGCCCGAAGACCAGCCTCGCGAATAACTCGCGTTTCTCGTTTCTCGTTTCTCGTTTCTCGTTTTGGCCGCTCAGAACGATAAGCGTTAAACGAGAAACGCGAAACGCGAAACGCGAAACGAAACCACCGCCAGCGTGACGCCCTTCCAACAGTTCCTGCTTCCGGCAAGAGGTGCGGGCTAAAAAGGCTTCGATTAAACTTTGCGACCTTCTTGCAAATCAAACGCATTTCGGTTTAGATTTTGGTACTTTGGAAATCTAAAAGCGTTGTAGGGACGACGCGCGATGATCACGGAGGGATGAACAAATGCCAAGAGGAACCTGTCCTGAATGCGATTCCGAAGTTCAGGTGGATGAGGAGACCGACAAAGGGGACGTTGTCGAATGCCCTGATTGCGGCACAGCTCTGGAGGTCGTAGGTCTCGACCCGATCGAATTGGATGTGGCTACGGAAGAGGAAGAAGAGGACTGGGTAGAGTAGTTCGGCGGCACGCGCATCTTAAGGAGTTGAAGTACCTGAAACAAGGGCCACCTCCGCGGTGGCTTTTGTACATCCACAGCAAGCGCCTCATCTCGGCATGGTCCAGACCGCAAGTTCGATAGGTTGCTTCCCTCGCCGGAACTTTCGCGTTTATCGTTTCGCGTTTCGCGTTCCGCGTTCTGTAGATCAAGGTCGCGGTGGTGCCTTCGAGAAACCATAAACGATAAAACAACGAGAAACGATAAACGATTTGAGTAGTCACCGGCAGTCCTCCGTTCAACGCTGACTGTCTGCGCCCGTTTAACAAGAGCGACACTCGGGGCGAGCGAACTAAGTTGAGTTTATTTGTTGCGCCCGACCGATAAGCGATTGTTTAAGGCTGGAGTCTGCGTATAGAATGAAGTTCGGTTTCATTCAAGGCTGCTTCCAGTAAGGAATCAATGAGCACGATCGATAACGGTAAACCAGAATCTAACGGGCGCTCGCTGCGTGTGCTGTTCAACTGCTCGAAGTGTCCTGCCTATTGTTGCAGCTACGAACGAATTGAAGTGACGCACAGGGACGTCCGGCGCCTGGCGGCGCATTTCGGGTTGACTCACGAGCAGGCCGAGAAGCGGTTCACCAAAATAGCTTTTGGAGATCGCGTGCTTCGCCACAAGAAGGACCATATCTTCAAATCGGTCTGTCAGTTTCTCGATGCCGACGCCCGCCGCTGCACTATATACCAAGCCCGCCCCGGTGTCTGCCGCAACTATCCAGAGAGTCCTCGCTGCGGCTATTATGACTTCCTCGTGTCGGAGCGCCGGAGACAGGATGACGAAGAGTTCATCCCTTCGGCTTGACTTGTTCGACGCGCTCAATAATCGAGAACCTACGGCAATCGGGGCGCTGCCCGCGCCACCTTCTCATCCGCCGAGGTAATGATTCAGCGCATTGGCTGCCAATGTCTCCAAAGCGAATCATCCCCCCGATAGGTCCTGCACGGAGGGCCGCATTCGACATCCTGCGCCGCGTTGAAACCGAACGCGATTATGCTTCGGTGCTTGTCGCATCGCTGCCGCAATCTGACCTCTCACGTGAGGATCGCGCACTCGCGCACGAAATA
>JBGPFL010000708.1:0-3605 GCA_041483295.1 Blastocatellia bacterium
ATCGTAAGCCATATTTCGCGAAAGGCGTTGGCTGAATCGCGTTTCTTCAGGACGACATGGACCGGCGATGTGGGAGCAGGGAAGCGCAGCGATTCGTGAAAAGTCTGGTTGGCGCTTTTTGCTTCATCGGTGGTCTCCCACTCGCCGAAGATCGAAGCGAACCCACGCGAGTACAGGACGCGATTCGTGCCGCGTTCGATTACCTCGAAGAGGTACTTCCCCAGGTTGGTATCGTCGATGACCTTTTGCGGATTGCCGGGCCAGGGGAGCGGCTCGATGACGACTCGATCCACGCTGAAGATCTCCTGCGACGCATTGCCGGAGTGATAGTAGTCGAGCCGCATGGTCGAGGGTGGCGCGGCCGGTGTGGCCGTTGCGAAGAGCGCCAGCACGGCCGGCAGCATTGCGGTAATCGAGAGCTTCTTGATCATGTGCGGGATTGTATCAGGTGTCAGGTGCCAGGTGTCAGGTGCCAGTGGTCAGTTGTTGGTTGGCAGTGGTCAGGTGTAAGGGGCCCTTCGGATCTGGTACCCGCATTGATTCTCACTCAACCCTCACTTAGAATTCTGCTGGCCACTGACAACGGACAACTGACAACGGACAACTGACCACTGACCATGCTTAAGCTGTCAACGCCACTCTTCCAGCTTCACCTGCACGAGATCCCTCGCGTTGCAATGAAGACAGCTCAGAAACTCGCGCAGGGCCTTGCGGCTACGCTCGGCGCGGCCGATTTTCGCAGCGTCACCGCCGACGACCTGCTCAACTACCTGCCAATGCGTTACGAGGACCGTTCAAATCTTGCGCGCATCCGAGACCTACAGCACAACATGAATGCCACGATCGAGGTCGAGGTCAGAGTCGCAGGCACGTATGCCGTGAAGGGCGGCAAACTGCGCATCTTCGAATTCTCCGCAGTCGATGAGACCGGTCAGATACGCGCCTTCTGGTGGAACCAGGCCTATCTCCAAAACTCGTTTCCTCGCGGTCGCCGCGCGTTGCTGTACGGTCAATGGAAGCGCGGGCGGCGGGGCTCGTTCGAAGTCGAGAATCCCGACTATGAATTCATCGCCGACGATGACGATCCGGCCGAACCCATTCACACCGGCCGCCGCGTCCCGGTCTATCGAAAGCTGGGAGACATTCGCACGAAGCAGCTTCGGTCGATCGTGCATCACGTCATCGAACGGATCGATCTCTCCGAAATGGAAGAAGTGCTGCCGGCGGAGGTGCTCGCGAGGGCCAGTCTCATCTCGCGAGCTGCTGCGTTCCGCAAGGTTCACTTTCCCGCCGATGACGTCCCTATCGAGGTCTACAACCGTTGCGAGTCGCCGGCGCATCGGCGGCT
This sequence comes from Blastocatellia bacterium, assembly GCA_041483295.1. GTDB lineage: Bacteria > Acidobacteriota > Blastocatellia > UBA7656 > UBA7656 > DASYSA01. Next base: position 1,349 of record JBGPFL010000708.1, read on the forward strand.
TATATTCGAGGAGTTCTTCTGGCTCGCGCTGGCGATGGGCTTGCGCAAGCGGGGGCGGGAGCAGTCTCCCAAAGGAACGGTGATCGAAGTCAACGATCGGGTTCGCCTCGCCGTGCGAGCGGTGTTGCCTTTCAAACCGACCAATGCGCAGAAGCGAGTGATGCGCGAGATCGTCGCCGACATGACCAGCAATAGGCCGATGAACCGATTGCTGCAAGGTGATGTAGGCTCGGGCAAGACGATCGTTGCGGTCCAGGCTGCGATCGTAGCAATCGAGAATGGATATCAGGCGGCCATCATGGCGCCCACTGAAATACTCGCCGAACAGCACGCAAGGAATGTGAAACGCATGCTGGCCGCTGCTTCGTACCGGGTGGAACTGCTGACAGGTTCACTGACGGCGGCGCGGAAACGAGGGCTCCAGCAGTCGATCTCAGAGGGCGAAGTGGACCTGGTCATTGGAACGCACGCGCTCATACAGGATGCGGTTCAGTTTCATAAGCTCGGGCTGGTGGTAATCGACGAACAGCACCGCTTCGGCGTGCTTCAACGCGCTGAGTTGATCAAGCGCGGTTATAACCCCGACACCCTGGTGATGACGGCGACTCCGATTCCGCGCTCTCTTGCGATGACGGTTTACGGCGACCTGGACCTGTCGATCATAGACGAGATGCCGCCTGGCCGTAAGCCGGTAATTACCAAGGTGCGAAGCGAAGACGCGCGCAACAAGATCTATCATTTTCTGGATGGGGTCATTCGAAAGGGCCGACAGGCCTACATCGTCTATCCGCTGGTCGAGGAATCGGAGAAACTCGATCTGCTCAACGCGAAGCAGATGGCTGAGCATCTGCAGACCGGCGTCTTTCCCAGGTTCCGCGTCGGCTTGATTCACGGCCGCATGAAACAGCCGGAGAAAGACGCCGTGATGGAGGAGTTCAGGCGAGGAGAGATACACATACTGGTCGCGACTACCGTGATCGAGGTCGGGGTCGATGTGCCGAATGCCAGCGTGATGCTCGTTGAGCACTCCGAGAGGTTTGGCCTATCGCAGCTCCATCAGCTGCGCGGACGAGTCGGCCGAGGAGATGAACAGGCCTATTGTATACTGCTGGCGGGCGACAAGAGAACGTCTGAAGCCCGCGAGCGGCTGGCGATCATGGAAGAGACGAGTGACGGGTTCAAGGTAGCCGAGAAGGATATGGAGCTTCGCGGGCCGGGCGAGGTGATGGGGACTCGTCAGGCGGGGGTGCCTGCGTTCCGAGTTGGAAACATCATCCGGGACCAGGCCCTGCTTGAGATTGCTAAGCGCGAAGCCGATCGCATCCTGACAGAACGGCAAAGCAGTCGAGAGGCTGCGCGATTGATTCAGATCGCGCGCGAGTTGAGCGAATATGGGCTTGCGAGCGTTGGGTAGGAAGACTGCAGCGTTAGCTAATCTAGAAGCGGTGATCGGCGCGTTTATCTAAGAGCACGCAAAAAGTATCATTCCCCCCGTCTCCATCTGAAGCTGAACGTTGCTTGCCGCTTGATGCCCAAGCAACGTTCAGCGACAGGAAGCGGGGGCTGTGGTTGCTACCTCACCGGATCAGCTGCGGGAGGGTGGTTTATGGCCTCGCGGCTGCTGATGACGACGACCCGGTACCGGTCGCCGTCGTGCCATTGCTGATTGTTCGGGTCAGCAATCGTACTTCAACTCGGCGATTCTGAGCGCGGCCTTCAGGGGTGTTGTTGTCTGCCACAGCGCGAGCTTCCCCAAGGCCGAGCACATGCATTCTGAACAATGGGACATTGTGCTGGTCGGCCAGGTAACGCCTTACGGCATCAGCCCGCTTCTGCGTCAGTTCGTTGTTGTAGGCGTCAGTGCCCCTGGCATCGGCGAATCCTTCCATCTCGAGGATGAAGTTTTCGCGGTCCTTTATTCGAGCGGCTAATTGGTCGAGCGCCGCTTTTGTCTCGGGCGTGAGTTCGTAGCTGTCGTATTTGAAATTAACAGTCGCGGTATTTTGAATCGTGTAGCGATCCAGGTTCGTCCGCAGATCGGTAACCGATTGTTCGGTGGTTGCGACGCGGCTGTTGGCCTCATTCGCGCGTGTCAGTGCAGCGTCAGCTTGCGACTGCGCGCGATCAGCGCGGCCGCGAACGTCCTTCACCTCCTCGCCCAGGTGCGAGATGTCTTGAGTGTTGCGCCGCGAGGTCTCCTCTAATTCGCCAGTGCGCTGTTCGAGCGGTGTGACGCGTTCGTTGATGCGGTTGCGCA
>JBGPFL010000709.1:0-3605 GCA_041483295.1 Blastocatellia bacterium
GCTTGATTGGCACGGTCATCGTGAGTGTATACGCCGAGCAGAATCCCGCCCTGTTCGATGGCTTCGCTATAGAACCGCGCCTCGTGTTCGGGAATGCCGAGGCCAATCATAGCCCCAGTCACACCTCCGGCGGCGCCGCCAGCGCCCAGTCCGGCAAGAGTAGCCACGACAGGACCTGCCGCCACCAGGGCTAAGCCCGGTACCACTATTACTCCCAACGCAACCAAACCCGCGGCAATTGCGCCTATAACGCCTCCAATCGTTGCACCAGCGGCTGCACCTTCCGGTGCCTTGGAAGTCATCCTGAGAGCGAACTCCCGACCCTTCGTGGCCTCGGACATGAGGAGACTAATGTCGTCTCGCGAGTAACCGTTCTCAATCAAACTCTCAACAGCACGTTCTGCAGTCGATCGAACTTTGAACAGCCCAGTAACAAGTATCGCCATAAATAAGCCCCTCCTGAAAAGCTTTGAACCACCAGCTTCAGGGCAAGGACAGTGCCAGAACCGCGTGCGTCGCTCCGCGTTTCTGTGATGGCGGACGCTTCGAGATGTATGCTTATGGGACGAGTTCACCCTGACCGGTGTATCGAATCAGTATCACCCGAGCCGGCTTGCTGGTAGGCTGGACCATTACATTACAACCCGGAAATGAGCGGAAAGAAAAGAGGCCCCGCTCTCGTGAGCGGGGGCCTCTTTTTCCTCGGCACGCTTAGCTTGGAATCTCTACCGTACCTGCAGGTCACGATTTCCAATGATTTCGCCCGCTTCTTGCTTCAGCCTACCCCCCTTGATCTGCCTGGCTTTGCCTTTGAGCTCGTTCTCTTTCAACATGAGATCTTCCTCTTGTTGATGGCCCTAATCGAGTCAGCCGCGACGTTCTCCATCTAGTTAACGCGCGCGCCGAGTTGTGGAGAAAGGTCCGACTCCACGTGACGTCCGGTAACTGCTGCTCCGATACCTTCTCCCTCACGGGGTACCGCCCAGAGCTCCCGGCTAGTGTTGTCGGATGGTCCGGTTGGCATTGCGAAGCGTGCCGGAATTCCATATCTCCTGCGCTGAGTGATCGTTCGCCGGAGTGCGCCACACAGTTCGGAGGCTATGACAAAACTACCTCCGCCACAAGTGTAGCAGCGACCGTCCATTGCTAAGAAGGTCCTGTACGGTAGCAGTTCAGCATTCCCGGCTTCGTCCGCCCGTACTGAACAGTCGCCGCATACGATCTCGACGGGAGTCGGTCTTCGCACATCGTACACCTTCGCGTCGCGCTTATTGATATATACTTTGGGCTTCTCCATAACTCTCCTCTTGGCGGCATTTTCGACTTCGTCCCTCTTCACCAACCCATCGTCCTGCAAGCAGTGCAAGCAACGGACCGAAACTAATTGAGGGCAAGGAGACAGCCTAATCGCCGCACCTCATCCAGATAAGGCATCGCGATTGCCGCGCGACCTATGTCGCGAAAGCCATCAAATCGGACAGTTGTGCCTGAGAAAGACACGCCCCGTGTATCATCAGGGTACATCTGTCGGACAAGTGAGCTTATGCCCACGTATCAATGCTGAGTGATTTCCATTTCGATACCAATGAGGCGGATAAGTCGGGTGAGGAGCAGGTCGCGTCGCTTTAAGCGCGAGTGTATCTGCCTCGCACTAGTCTCGAAGTGCTCAGGCTTGATTCACTGGCTCGGTACAGGCGGGATATTCCAAAGCTTGTTGCGCCCGCTTCACGATGTCAGCTTACGCACCAGAGTCAGGAGTTCTTCCGGGTCGACCGGTTTCGCTACGTGTGCGGAGAAGCCGGCGTCAAGGGCGCGAGCAAGGTCTTCTTCCATCGCGTAGCCGGACAGAGCGATTGCAGGAGTCTCTTCCAGCCCCGGTATGCGGCGCAACTGGGCGAGCAGCTCGTAACCGTCAGCTTCAGGCAGGCCTATGTCGGAGATAATGATGCCGGGCTTCTCCGCGATGGCCATACTCAGCGCCTCCTCCGCCGAACCGGCAGCGAGCGCGCGGCAACCGACTTGAGCGAAGAAGACGCGCATCATTTCCAGAGTGTCGGACGAATCATCAACAATCAGCACGGGCAGAACGATCCTGAACGGCCCAAGCGGGACTTCCTCCGCGGCCTTGATACTTTCGCTTGTTGCGCAGGGAATCACGACGGTGAATCGTGCGCCCCGACCTATGCCTTCTGATTCTGCATGCACTGAGCCACCATGAAGGTCTGTGAGCTTTCGGACAATAGCCAGGCCCAGGCCCAACCCTCCGTGTCGCCGCGCAGACGATATCTCCGCCTGTGCAAACAGGCTGAAGACATGAGGCAGAAACTCGGCAGCGATGCCCTCGCCGGTATCGGACACAACAATACGGGCCTCGCCGTCGCTCCGATAAACGTCCACTTGCACCCGCCCGCGTTCTCCGGTGAATTTTATGGCGTTCGAAAGGAGGTTCCACACAATCTGTTGCAGTCGTACCGGAGCTCCGCGCACCACGAGGGGAGTCGTTGTTATGTTCACCACCAGCTCAACGGATCGTGTCTCGGCTCTCTCTCGCACTGTTTCTACAGCCGCTTCAACGACGCCGCGGAGATCGGTCGGTTCGACATCGAGAAGCAGTTTGCCGGAGACTATCCGGGAGATGTCGAGCAGATCATCTATCAGGCGCGTCTGTAGTCCGGCATTGCGCTCGATCGCCTCGAGACCCTGGATCAGAAGGGCCATATCGTGCGGGCTATGACGCAAGAGTTTCGACCATCCCAAAATAGGGGTGAGGGGAGTGCGCAATTCGTGTGAGAGCGTGGCAAAGAAGATATCCTTTGCCTGATTGGCTCTCTCCAGCTCTTCGTTAACGCGTTGGAGTTCAGCCGTTCTCTCGGTCACCCTGAGTTCGAGGTCGCGATTCAGACGCTCGAGATTTTCGCGTGCCTTCATTTCGGCGAGAGTCAGCCTGCGATGTTCGAGGCCTCGTTGGATAGTAAGTTTCAGATCCTCGATTACACAGGGCTTGATAAGATAGTCGTACGCGCCGTGGCGTATTGCGGCTATCGCCGATTCCACCGAAGCAAAGCCGGTCAGCACTATCGCGATTGTGAGGGGAGACGAACGGCGCAGCTCCGCCAGGACCGACAGACCATTCGTCACTTCCATGTGCAGGTCCGTCAGCACGAGGTCATATTGCGACTCGCGGATACAGGCCACGGCTTCTCCGCCGCTCAAGACGGTTTCTACCGTATATCCCTCCAGCCGCAGGACCTCGCTGATTGTGATTGCTACGCTCTCCTCGTCGTCTACCACAAGCAAATGAGACTGGCCCGGCGCAACCGGGAGTCCATCTTCATCTGTGAGGACCTGGCGGCCCGTTGCAGAGTTCATAATTACCTCGCTTTGGACCGAATCAGCATGTGTCGAAGCCATATGAAAGACCCACTCGTCATTACTTTCCTGCGCCAATCAGCGCCGAAGAATCCACTGGCAGGATGAGCCGAAAAGTCGAGCCCTTCTTTTTGCGATTGGCGATTTCGATGTGCCCGCCATGTTGCCGCACTATGTTCTGCGTGACCCACAGGCCAAGCCCGGTGCCGTCCTTGCGCATGGAGAAGAACGGCTCA
>JBGPFL010000710.1:0-3599 GCA_041483295.1 Blastocatellia bacterium
ATGCCATAGAGCGTCACGCGCCGTTTGTCAGGGAGTTCGCGGTTGACGAAGATAACGTCGTCTAACTGGACGGTCTGCTCCGGCGCCACCGCTATCCAGAAGTCGAGCGGCTGCGCGTCTTCGGTGCCCAACACTTTTCCGATTTCAACACTCATCGTGCGCTCTTATTGAAGAGCTTCAACTCGATTGCTCTTCTGATTGCCAATGCGTCGCCGAGCCTGTGACGCAACTCCTGCTCGAGCGAACCCACGGGAAGAAGGTTCTGCGGCGAGCGCGGATCGCGAAACGAGTTGCTGGCGAAAGCGGGAATGCAACTGGCCGACAGATCAGCCAGTTCAACGGCCCTTGCGAGGCCAACGCCGCTGCGGACTTCGAGTCTTAACACACCTGCAACCTCGTGGTCCATCACTCTCGGGGTTCCGATTCGCAGGTACCATGAGTAGCGATCGTAGTTGCTGTCGGTGATCGCGAAGACCGGCGTCCTCTGGCCGATCCCAAGCTGCGACACAAGAGCAAAGCTCGCCGATGGCAAGTACGGCTTGAAGAGTCTCTTTATGATTCCGACAGTCGACAGATTGAACGCGGTGAAGAAGGTGAGCGGCCCGTCGGCAAACACGCAAGCGGATTCTGTTGAGAGAGAGTCAGCGACGGCGGTCTCTTCGGTCCGCATGCGGTATTGCAGTCCGAGCAGCGGCGCCGGCGGAGCACTGTCAGCCACGGAGTAGGGGACGAAGACCAACTCGGTGTTGCCGACTGTCAACGCCTCAGTCTCCAGCGACATTCCGCTGCCGGTGACCAGGTAGCGCATGACTCTGATCTGTTCAAACCGGGCCTGGTTGTGAGCGACGCGGACGGCGCCGACAGCAGCGGAGCCAAACAAGCCACGGATTATGCGTCCCGAGTTGTCATCGACAATGATTCGAGCTTCGACGCGCCGGACTCCGTCTACGAAATGAATCGGCTCCGGGCGGACCTGTTCCCGGGGTTCCACGGCCCGCCAGGAGATGCCTTCGACGGTGGTGTCGACATTCGGTTCGCCTTCTTCGTCGATCTCGTCAATCTGGAAAGGGCTCTCGTACTCGGCGGGCCAGGGATCTAGAAGGAGTCGAGTTTTTTTCATAAGGCGTTGGACAGAACTTGTGCAGAAGAAATACAAAATGTGGCAGACGCCGAAGGTTCCTGACTGTTGACTGTCGTGCAACGTCTCACGATCCAAGAGTGCGGAATAACCATAGGCTCAGTCTTCTTCGGTCTGAGCTCAACCCCGAGAGAATTCGTAGTCGTCCCTGATGTTTTCTTCGAAGAACCGACCCTTCGAGCGCGCCGCCACCATCTTCTTAAAGACCGACTCTGGCACGTCGTAATACTCGTATCTCCCGCCGTGTTTGAATTCAACCATGAGAACTTGCTCTTTTCCGTCGTAAGAGAAGCGAGCGATCATTGATGACGCAGGGGTCTCGATTACTTCTATTGTTCGTTGACGCCGAGAAGTTGCCATTGTTCGAACTCGGATCACTTTCCATGGGATTGGATCACTATCTTAGCGTCATTCTTTCCTGCTGAGAAGGGGATCCTTAGCCGGCTGATATTCACTTTGAAGGATCTGGCCTGTCCGGTAAGAGGAATGTTCTTCTGGCAAGATCGGAAGCGAGTGTCGCCTCGTTGTAGTAGAGCTTCAAAACACTGTCCTTCCAGTTGAACAGATCCTCATTGTCGATGGCGAACTCATCCCAGGTTTGTTCCAACCCAACACGCTCGACGCGTTCGCGGATCAAAAAGAAATACGCCCACGTGATCGTCTCGTGATAGCGGTCGGCCTTTCCGTGAAAGGTTGCGAAACGTTTTATCCCTTCGGAGACCCTGCTCAGAGCCTCGATCGGCGCGTAACGCTGCAGGTAGAGCCAGCTCAACCTGACGTGATCTCGATGATGAAAGCGCTCCGGCGGCATCGTGCAGTTCTCGAACCTGACTATGAATTCTTCGTCCTGCGATGAAACGTCGATTGGGGTTTCCATCGTTGCCTCCAGACCTTCGTCCAAAAAAGAAAACCGCCCATGCGAGACCATTCGCATGGGCGGTCGCTATTTTTGCTTGCGTAACTATATCATCGGCGTCAGCGCTCAAGCAATGTCGTACGAGGTCTTCGTGGCATAAACCTAAACCCTGGATCCTAAGTCCTCGATCACTCGAACCGAGCTGGTCATCCCTTCTCTTGCTCGAATCGCATAGCCCAGCCTCGCCGCGCGTTGCCGGAACGACCGATGATCGAGTACGGCCTTCATGTTTTGAGCCAGCCCTCCTGCCTGCAGACGATCGAAGCGGACGGACTGAGGCCCAAGCCCCAACAGTTGAACTCGATGAGCCCAATAGAATTGATCCAGAAGATGAGGAACGATGATCTGCGGCACTCCAGCTCTCGCGACAGTTGTCGTAGTCCCGGCCCCGCCGTGATGAACAACTGCAGCACAGCCAGGGAAGAGCAGGTGATGCGGAACAGTCGAGACCACTCGGCACCAGGGCGGAAGACTCCTCCGGCTCAAGCCAAGACCGGTCCAGCCGGAGCCGAGTATCAATCGACTGCCCGCCAACTCGGCAGCTTCGAGCGCGATTCTGGCAGCGCGGTCTGCCTCGTCGGTAACCATGCTGCCGAAGCCCACATAGATCGGCGGCGGACCGGCAGACAGGAACCCGGCCAGTTCATCATCGAGTGAGCCCCGCTCTTCGAGCACCAACGCATCGACTCTAACGACATTGGCCGGCAGGTCCGGGGGCGCCGGAGCGAGGCTTGGGTCAGCGGCCAGGATAACAGAAGTGCCTGATATCAAGTGGCGCACGGGACTGGCGACCCGCGAAAGCCCGAGCTGGCCGCGACTTCGATTCATGCTCGCTCGAAGCGCCAGATCGGCTCCCCCGGCTCCCATAACCCACGTCAGCAGATTCACTGCGCGAGGCAGCCTCTGCCACTTCACAAAGGGCGGCGGATGCTGCGAACTCGGAAGCGCAACGGGACAATAGACGACCATGACATAGGGCACTCGCCGACGTTCTGCTACCGAGGGGCCGGCGAACTGGAGGCCGGCGCCTACGATGATGTCGGCGTCAGGAAATGTTTGGGGAAGCGAATTGAACTGCGCCGGGATCAGATCGTGATATAGGTGTCTCATCTGCCATCTGAGGCTGCGAATCTTGTCGCCGCCAGCGCACATGACCTGCTCAACATTGATGCCGACGGGATGGAATACCAGACCAAATGACTCGACCCAGGCGCTGAAGTTGTCCGGGGCGGCGACCTCGACTCGATGCCCGCGATCTCGCAGCGCGATTCCTAATGCGATGAGCGGCTGGACGTCTCCGCGAGTGCCGTAAGGCGCGAGCAGGATCTTCATGTCTGTTCTCGATTCCCTGATGAATAGTCAGGCAGGTTTGAATCGTTGTCTAGACTAAAGACTCCCTGCCTGGCCCGGCCGTTAGGGTGTGGCGCAAAAGAAATGCCTCGCGAATGTTTAATAGAATAGGGAAGGGCGAAAAGTGAATGGACCGATCATAGAATCAGGAGCCGACCTGATGATCCCCAATCCTCAATCCCCAATCCCCAATCC
>JBGPFL010000711.1:0-3595 GCA_041483295.1 Blastocatellia bacterium
AAGAAGACATACTTTCCGGCCGGGTAGTTTTGAATTGTGTTCACCACCTTGTCCTGTTCGATCGCAACATAGCTGAGCCCTCGTTGCCTGGCGATGACCGCGGCAGAGAGTCCGGCTGGACCGGCGCCTACGATTGCAACGTCATACTGGGCGCCGGGACCCGCCCCTTCGCCCCCTTCGCTTTCAAGGTCCTGCATGATGTAATCGACAACCTGCGCCCCTTCATTCACCGCGTTCTTGATGAGCGGCACCCCTGATACGTCGCCGATCATGAAGACGCCTTTGATGTTGGTCATCAGCCGCTGATCGCGAGCGGGCACCCTACGCGGGAGAATCACCTTAGTCGTGTTCACGACTATGCAGGCTTTGGGACTCGTGGGACATTCGACCTGGCAGCTCGTATCCTCCATGCACTGATCGAGGGCTGCGGGCGTTGCGATTCCGCTGACTATCGTGAGCACGTCGTGCGGACAAGCTTCAACGCAGGCGTGGCAGCCTATGCAAAGAACCGGGTCAATGACCGGGTGCGGGTAAGGAGGACCTTCGGCTTTGACTTTCTCCAGGTCTATCGAGCCGGTTGTAGGTCTGGCCGCTTCCTGCCTGGTCTCGATCCTGCGCCTCTTAAGCAAGTTCTGACGCCGAGCCGTGCCCGCTGTCATAACCCCCAGCGCGGCGAGCGGAAGAACAGCGGCCAGAGCCAGCCAGACATACCACGAGAAGCCCCCCGGGTTCCGAATCACGCCGAGCACCGGGGCGGTCCTGTTTTGTCGCATCGCGCCGGCGCCGCCCGAGACCAGCACGAGCGGGCTCTTCGAACCCGGCGGCAATGCCTCGCCGTCTCTCCCCTCGTTCGCCGAAGCGCCGCGGTCCAACGATGCGAGATACTTCCCTACCTTCGCCGCATCATTTCCGGCGGGCGGAATCAGCTTGGCTACGTCTTCGCTCTGGCCGTGCTGTTGATGGCAGGTGTTGCAGTTGGCCGCAACCCGTTTGATGCCCGCTCCGGTATAGGCGAGATCGTGGCACTTCGCGCACTCGTTTCGCGGGCTCTGCCGCCAGCGCTCGTCTCCGCGTAGACCAGCCGAATGGCAGTCTGCGCACAGGGTTCTGCCTTGCAGTCTGCCTTTCTGATGGACGAGGTGGAACTGTTCTTTGGGGCTGTTCTTAGCCCATATCTCAGGCAGCTTCTTCTTCTGCCATCTCTCAGCAGATAACCCCTGCCACACCCATTTGTTGTTCTCAACCGGATAGCCAACCGAACCACCATGTGGAGTGCCGAGCACGAGGCCCGCTCGTTCGCCGGTCGTGACCTTGTAGGTGCTGTTGTGGCAGCTCGAGCATAAGCCGTAGCTGATCAGTCCCGCATCGGTGGCCAGGCCCTCGTGTTCGGAGTGACAACTCGCGCATCCGATGCCTTCTCGCTGGTGCGCCTCATAGATCGAAGGCTGAAACGTCCCGGTCGTATGGCAAGAGGCACACCTCTGCTCCATCGAGGGGGCGATGCCGTGGCAGCTCGAACACGACGTATCATTAGCCCTCAGTGCTATCCCTCGCGCGCTCATCTGGCTGGAGGAATGCGCGGCGGAGACGTCCCCGGGCGAGTAGGCGCTCTTAAGCGCGAAGAAGCCGCCAACCGACAATAATGTTACGAGGAGGAGACCCCATGAAAAATAGGACTTCCGCCACAACTTCCGCAGGTCGAGCGTGGGATACCAGTTGAACTGAGCTTTTCCTACCTTCGCGCTGCCGTGCGGATGGAGGGGGGTTTTGGCGTCTATTTTGCCGGCCTCGCGTTTGCGCTTATCCCAAAAGACGTCAAGCGCCCTCTGGTCTTGCGCGGGCAACACCGATCTGAACAGGCCTGTGCCCTGCACCCGCATGGCACCGCCCGGCGTGACCGACTTTCTTACGCCGCGTATCTTGATCATCATCGTTGCGTCGCCCCCAAGAGGCGCACTCGAACGCGCCTCGAGGGAGACCACCTCGAGCTCTCGCTCGACTGCTATGGATAAAGCAGTTTGGAGGTAGTTGACCTGCAGGAGGTAGGGGCCTATCTGAATGAGATCCCCGTCAGCCATAGGGCCCTTCTCGGCCAGCTCGCCATTGAGCATGGTGCCATTGGAAGAGGAGAGGTTGAAGAGCCAGAAGTCGCCGGCGATCTGCTTGATGCCGGCATGGGTGCGAGAGACCGCGCGGTGGTTCAGCACGAGGTCGTTGCCGATGAGTCGCCCGATGGTTAAGCCCTCACTCTCGACGACGACGTCATCGACGCCCCGGTCTTTATCCTTTCTCTTTATGATGAATCGGCTCTTGATTGCCATAAGCCTCAGCGGGGTCTGGCCGAATTCAACCGCAGAGGAAGAGCGGACCCTGCGCGCGCCTCTGCTTCCTCAGCGGTTGAATCGCTACCACGATGCGTAATAAACCACTTGAATAATGTGCACCAGCATGAGAGCGAGCATGAGCGACGTCGACGCGACGTGAGGCGGCAACCACACCTTAAGCAGGCGGTGAAGATAGATGAGAGCGTCAACCCGGCGCAGAGTGGCGGCCGATTCGACGGCCTTCTGCAGAGCGCGCCGGTCCTTCTCGTCTGCAAGACCAACCGCCGCGCCGGTGAACTCCGCCTTCGCCCGTGCAAGCAGGATTTCGAGGCTCTCGCGCTGCAAGTACTGACGCAGCAGGAAGCCCAAAGAGACAAAGCGCGGTACGACCCGGTCGCGAACCAGGTTGCTCAGTACTGGTGAACGCGAGCTTGCGATCTTGGACAACTCGTCCTGCAACTCCTTCCGCCGAGCTTTCAGATCATCGATCAGCAATGGCGTCCCCTCGATCTTCGTCAGCAAGCGCGGCACCGTCAGGTAACAGAAGACTCCGAACAACCCGGTCGCGATCACGACGTCATAGGTGATCATCAGCGCAGTCGTCAACACGCCTCCCGATTCCGTGCCGCCGTGCAGCAGAATCATGATCCCGGCAATCACTCCCAGGTATGAGTGAGTAAGCATCCAATACCGTAGCGGCCCGGCGCGCCTGCGGTAAATCTGCCGCCTGACGGGATAGGTCATCACCGCCGCTATGCCGACCAGGCCGACGATCCCGGTGATCCAGCGCAGATTCAAGGCCCCCAGCAACCGCTGGCCGAGACCATAGCGATTCAACGCGATGACTACCAGGGCAGTTGTGATGGCTGTCAACAAAATGCCCGCGGTGTGGACCAGCCGTCGCGCCGGATCGGACCTGTGAATGTTGCGGCCAATTGCGTGGGTGCTATCGATCAGCATCAGCCCTTCAATCTGTTCGATCTCAGTGAAGTACTCGCGAGGGTTGATGCGAGCGAGCGCGCCGGTCGGGCAATTCTCCTCGCAACTGTAAGCACGCGATTTGGCCTCCGGGGGATTGAGCGGAGTGCCCGTGCACAGGTTGCACTTCACCGCGACCAGATCGTCAGTCTGTTCTACCGCGGCCGGCAGCGGATCGGATTTCACTCTGAGATAATTTTTGAGCGTGGCGGCGAACCCCACCTCAGTTGCCGCTTTCTTTGGGCTGCGAGGCACCATCGTGATCGCGTTGTACGGACACTGCGTGGCACAGT
>JBGPFL010000712.1:0-3581 GCA_041483295.1 Blastocatellia bacterium
AACATCACCGTTGTGAGAACCTTGAAGACCAGGACCCCGAGCAGGGCGTTGTACAGCGAGGTGCCCAGCACCTTGAAGATCCCAGCGTTGAGATAGACCGTAGCGGGAGGATAGAGCGTATGAAAGTCGCGATATGGAACTTCTCCTTCGAGAACTCGCTCGGCGCCGTACAGGTTATACCCGATTGCATAGCTCAACACGCTCTCCCGATTGAACAGCGCCCCCAACAACACTGCAGCGACGACGAGGAGAGCCAGAGCGAGCGCGGCGTCGCCTACACGCAACGGGTAGACGGCCGCAGCGTCTTCGACAGGTGTTGCGTTAGAAACTGCCTGCATTTGGCCACTCTCTGTCAATCCATCAAGTCTCGGCGAGCTTACCCTCTGCGCAGCCTCTGAGTACTCTGCGACTCCGCGGTATCCCCTTCTGTGACGTTATCCTCTGAGCTCCGGAGTCTCTGTCTGCGTCCGCAGCAAGCCCGCCCGTGAGATGTAAAGGAGGCCGCCCACGATCGCGTTCAGCAGAATGGGCGCGAACACGAGAAAAGAGAACATCAGCGCCTGATCCCGACCTATGCCGGCGTCGCCGAATAGCACTATGATCGCCCACTCACGCACACCGAGCCCGCCGACCGAAATCGGCAACATCCTTATGAGATCAACCAGCGATGCGAACGTGATTACGATCGGCAGGCTGAGTGACAAGCCCATCGCCTGGGCAACCACGAACCAGCCCAGTCCCCATACAACCCTTATCACGACCGACAGCAGCAGGGTCTTGCAGAGCATCGCCCTGTATAGCCTCAACTCGGACACGGCTTCGAGCGTCTTCGAGGCCGCCTCGCCCAGGCGCTCGAGCCTTGTACGCTTGCCAATCGATCTCGCAATGCGGGCCAGGCGGGACGAGAGATAGTTGCTCATCAGCATCGTCGAGGACAGGAACGCAATCGCCAACACGGCTTCCCCAACGTAGAAAACACGACTCTCCGGCAGATGGGATCGGGCGGCCATCGTCGCGCAAAACCCGATCAGCAGCAACGTGAAGAGGCCGATCATGCGCTCGTACACCAGGGTCGAAAGCACGAATGCCTTGTCGCGCACCTCCCGCTCGACATATATGTACCTCGCCACATCGCCGGTGACGCCGCCGCCGGGCACGAAGTTCATGAAAAAGATGCCGATCAGATAATAGACAAACAGGCGCCGCGTCTTTAATCGATGGCCTCGAACGCGAAGCACGAGGCCCCATCGATATGCCATGAGCCAGTTGACGGTCACGGTCGCAATCACGGCGAGAGGAAGGTAAGCCAGTTTCGTGTCATTGATCGCCTTCAGCAACCCGCGCGCGTCTGCCCTGTAGATAAGCAGCGCCAGGGCGCCGATTCCAACCAGGACCTGAATCAGTCCGCGGAGGTTCAATCCGCGACGGCTGGGGGGGCGATCCGTTGCGCTGAAAGCGATGTCTTCCCGGCGAGTTTCCATGATTGCTGATCGATCGGAGCGTTACTGCTTGCCCTTCGGATTCAAATAAATGTTGCCCCAGATTCGCCCAAGTTCAACCAGCGTCGAAAGGATGTGGCTCGCCCTGACAGTCGAACGGCCCGCTGGTCTCGGGTAGTGGCGAACGCCGATCTCGACCATCCGGAAGCCGTGATAGCGCGCCTTAGCCAGCACTTCGGCGTCGACGAAGAACTTCTTAGACTCGATCTGCACTTTGTCGAACACCTCGCGGCGGAAGAGCTTGAATGAGCAATCGATGTCGCGGACTTTGATCCGGAAGATGAGCCGGACAATCAGGTTGAACCCCCAGGATAACACCAGCCGCGAGAGAGGATCGAAACGGTAGATGCGGAAGCCGTTGACCAGATCGGCGTTTTCAATCAACGGAAGCAGATTGGTCAATTCCTTGACGTCGAACTGGTTGTCAGAGTCGGTGTAAAACAGAAGCTGGTACCGCCCATTTGTAAATCCGGTCTTTAGCGCTTCGGCATATCCTCGATTGGGATTGTGGTGGAAAACTCGGATGTGATCGGGGTCTTCACCGGCCACCCGGTCCGCAATCTCGCCGGTGCGATCGACAGAGCCGTCATCGACGATAATCACCTCCCAATCGCGAAGCCCGAGCGACTTCAACACATCGACCGCGCGCTTGGTGGCAATTTCGATGTTCTCTTCTTCGTTGAAGGCCGGCAGCACAGCCGAGATGGAGTCAAAGGACATATTGGTCTACAGGCGTGTGATGGGTGATCCGTGATGCGTGATCCGTGATTCGTGATGCGTGATCCGTTGAGTGCTCACCACTGTTTTCGTCATTCTTCGCAAGACCCCATCCCCAGGCAACCGATAATTCAAAGGACCTTTTCACCCATCACATCACGGATCCCACATCGCATCACGCATCACGTTTCATGCATCACCCCAGATACCCCCACCCCCGCAGCCTCTCCCGAATCTCGTCGCTCTCCTCATCCGTCATCGCGCCGACCTTCTCCGACTCCGCGAATCCAGCATCCGATATCCTGACAGGCTGTCGCCCAATATACTCGTCGGTGAAGATCTCTTCGAGCACACGGCCGTCCATATCCGAAGGCACATCAACCCCGAAGCTGTGAAGAATCGTCGGTGCGAAATCGATTATCCTCGCGCCATCAACCTTGAGCCCCCGCCGAAGCTCGGGGCCCCGGCCAAGCATGATGCCGTGCATTCGATGGTCGCCTGAGTTGCCGTATACCGGAGTGATGAACTTGTTCGAGGTCAGGTCGAGGGTGCCAAGCGGCTTATTGCTCATATCGGTCGGCAAGAACTGCAGGTCCGGCGACTCGTCGCTATGGGGCCCGCTGTACAGGTCTTCGCGACGCCATATCGGCCCGATCAGTGACTCGTGCGTCTGTGGATCGATCAGGCTCCGCAGTTTTGCGGTCACGTCGCTCATCACGCGCTCGTAGTCAGCGCCCGGCTCCACGATTCCATTAACCTCGCGGCCGCGCAGGTTGACGAATATCTGGCCGTAATTCCCTTTTGAAAATGCGACTGTGCGCGACCAATCAACGTCCTCGAGCGACAACATTAACATGTTGGCCAGTTTCATCAGCTTCGAGCGATTGGTCACTCCAACCGATAGCCTCAAGTGGGCAAGCCCCATCTTCATTGCCGAGCGGTAGGCCAGGTCCGGAGTCAGCCCCAGCTTGAAGATAGCGCGCTTGAACAGGGTCATTGCGTCGCGCTTCAGAACAAGCAACCCTTCCGCGATCAACCAGACGTTAAAGCAGAGGAACTTTGTGATCGGACCGAACCCGTGATCCGATCCCAGGTAAACTGTCGTCTCTTCGCCAACTTCGTCGAACAATCTGCCTAGCGTCGAGTCGACCGCGGTCCAGTAATCATGTATGCGGGATATGTGCGCGTCGTGCTCCTTGCGGTCGAAGAACGGATGCGACTCGTCCAGCAAATGCCACAACTCGTGCTGAAACCTGTCCGTGCCCCAGTAGTGCGTCGCGAATATGTCCCAGCCATACTCTCGCATCAGGTAGAGGTTGACTTCCGTCTTGTAGTCAAGCTCGGCGAAGAGTTGATCGAGGATCT
>JBGPFL010000713.1:0-3572 GCA_041483295.1 Blastocatellia bacterium
CAACCTCTCCTTAAGAAACAAAGAGCTGAGAGTTTGTTTACGCAGAGAGCAAGAGATGGCCCAGTTGCGACGAAACAGCGGCACAAGTGCTTTGTGCCAAATCCGGCTTCAGGTCTGCATTCCATAGCCTCTCAATCACATCTCAGCGCAGAGATCGGATCGACTCTTGTAGCACGCCGAGCCGGGACCAGGGCTGCGGCCACGGCCACCACGCCGAGGATCAGCGCCGCGGCAACAAACGTAGTAGCGTCCGTAGCGCTAACGCCATACAGCAAACCGGACATGACGCGGGTCAATGCGAGCGCTGCTGCGAGTCCTATGGAGATGCCCCAAACCGTCAGAACCAGACAACGCCTCAATACGAGCTTGACCACACGAAGCGGGCCTGCGCCCAAAGCCAGACGGATGCCGATCTCGTGCGTCCGCTCAGCAACCATGTACGACATCACGCCGTATACCCCAACCGACCCGAGCACAAGAGCTGTTACAGCGAAGATGGACGGCAACAGCATATTGAAGCGGCGGGGTGCCAGATACTCATCCAGCAGCGCCGCAAGGGTCCGAACGTTTGCCAGCGGTTGGTCTTTGTCTATGGCTTGAATCTCGCCCTTGATTGGCGCGATGAAAGCGGTGGGATCGCTTGATGTCTTCACAACCAGGTCCAGAGCTCGCGTGAAATCCGCGAGCCACTTTGGATCGATCTGTGTATATGGCCTGTATATCTCTGCGCGAGCTTCCTCATCCAGGCCGGAGTGTCGGACGTGTTGTACTACACCTACGATCTGACGCCATGGACCAACACCCAGACGCAACCGTTTGCCGATCACCTCGGCCGGCGACCGTTCATGAAAGTGTCGCCCCACGAAGTCGGTATCCACGATGACCACCAGCGGCGACTCGGCGGTGTCATGTTCGTTGAAGTAACGACCCGCCAGTAGTCCGATGCCCAGCGCTCGGTGGTAGTTCTCGCTGACGAATTCGGTCAACGCGATAGGCGCCTGACCCGGCAGAGCCGCCGGTTCGCCCTCGACCATGTAATCGTTCTCGCCCGCGTTCCCGAGCGGAAAGCCGGTCGAAAGGCTCGCATGCTGCACTCCGGGCAGGGCCGAAACGCGCCGGAGCGTCTCACGACTGAATCCCATTGTTTGCGACGAGTCGCGGTACTTCGCATCGGGCAGGCTCAAGCGAATCGTCAACACGTTCTCGGCATTGAATCCCGGATCGACCTGCATCAAGCGGCCGAAGCTTCTCAGCAGCAGACCTGCGCCGACGATCAGCATCAAGGACAACGCGATCTCAGAGACTACGAGAGCGCTTCGGAGCCGCCGGGCGCCCACACCGAGTGCGGACGTACCGCGGCCACCCTGCTTTAGGGCAGATATCAAATCGGGTCTGGAAGTCTGCAGCGCCGGCGCCAGGCCGGAGACAATGCCCGCGAACACAGTGACGACCAGGCTGACGCACAACACACGAAGATCGGTCGTCACGTCGTCGAGGCGGGGCAGGCTATCCGGGTTGAGCTTGATGAGTAGATCGGTGCCCCAGGCCGCCAGCAGGCACCCAAGGGCGCCACCTCCAATTGCGAGCAACACACTCTCGGTTAACAACTGCCGTAAGATTCGCGCGCGGCCGGCGCCGAGCGCGAGCCGGACCGCGATCTCTTTCTGGCGGCTGGATGCTCGCGCGAGTTGCAGGTTAGCGACATTGGCACAGGCGATCAGCAATACCAGCGCGACCGCTGCTGTAATCAGCAGCAAGCCCGGACGAGCCTCGCCCACATAATCGTCCACAAATGAACTGAGGACTACACCAGTGCCGGCGTTCGAAGCGGAATACTCCTGCTCGAGCCTTTGCGCGATTGCCGACATCTCTGAGCGCGCCTCTTCGATGGTCTTTTCGGCCTTCAGCCGTCCGATGACCCAGATCCCCGGATGCGAAGCGCGGTCTTGCATGTACTCTTGAAGTGCGAGATTCCCAATCGGCACAAAGAATTCATTGTTCCCGTTCTGTTGCCCGTAGAAATCAAAGTTCGCCGGCATGACGCCGATCACCGTCCAACTCTCGCTGTTCAACTGTATGCTGCGCCCGATCAGATTCGGATCCGCGTCGAACCGCCGCTGCCATAATTGGTGGCTGAGAACTACCACTCGCTCACCGCCCGGCGCGTCTTCCGTGTCACTGAAGCCACGTCCAATCGCAGGTTGGACACCGAGAGTCTTAAAGAAGCTCGCAGTCACGCGGCGGCCTGCTACGCGCTCCGGCTCACCCGCGCCGGTCAGCACGTAACCAACAGGCATTCGAGCGGCCAGATCTTCGAACACCGTCTGTTGGGATCGCCAGTCGAGGAAGTCCGGATAGGCGACAGGCATCGCGGGAGCCTGTTTGGAGCTTTCGGAGATCACGACCAGCCGTTCGGGGTTTGGGTAAGGCAAGGAGTTCAGCAGGACGCCATTGACACCGCTGAAGATCGTTGTAGCGGCGCCAATGCCCAGCCCGAGCGTGAGCGCCGCGACCGAGGTGAACCCCGGCTTGCCTGTCAAAGTCCTCAGAGCCTGTCGGATATCTCGCTGTAGTGATTCCAACGGGTTCTCCCTCCTTCCCTCTTTTTTATGCGGCGTCTTCTCATTAACACCCCTCTACAGAGGGGTGACTTGGGGAGTGTGGACTCCGAACTGTTTCAACACATCCTGAGGGGGAAAAACCGTTGAAACGGTTTCGATCCACGCGCGGAGTCGGGCACCCAACTGAAGTTGGGTGTTAATGAGAAAGGGCAATCGAAGATCTTCCGCGCTCCCTGATCCCCGACCCCCGATCCCCGACCCCTGCTCCCTCTCCCCTATTCGTTTCGCAGGGCTACCATCGGATCTACCCTTGTCGCCCGGCGCGCAGGCACGTAACAGGCTATCAGAGCCACTCCTGAGAGCAGCACGGCGCATGCCGCGAAAGTCATCAAGTCAGTCGCGCTCACACCGAATAACAGGTTCGACATCAAGCGCGTTAAACCGAAGGCCGCCGCTAATCCCGTTCCAATTCCAGCGAGAGCCAGTGTCATCCCGCGTCCTACGATCAGCCTGAGCACGTCTGACCTTCGCGCCCCGAGCGCCAGGCGAATGCCGATCTCGTTCGTGCGCTGCGAGACCGTGTAGGAGATCACTCCATAAATTCCGACAGCGGCCAGCACAAGCGCAACCGCCGCAAACAGCCCGAGCAGGACCGTTCGATAACGCGGCGCAGCGACTGCCGAGTAAAGCCACTGGTCCATCGTTCTGACAGCGGCGACCGGTTGATCGGGGTCGATCGACTGAATCTCTTTCCGCACGGCGGCGGCAAGACTCATCGGATCGATCCGCGTGCGAATTACCAGGTTCGTCCAACCCATGTCATGAGCCGGCATGTACATCGCCGGAAACGGTTGAGATTCCAGAGCGCGATGGCGAATGTCGCCCGAAATGCCGATGATCTCGAACGCGTCTTTGCCCATCATTAACACCAGGCGCTTTCCGATCGGGTCTTCGTCCGGAAAGACCTGGCTCGCGAGCAATTCGCTGACGACCAGTACCCTTGCGCTCTGG
>JBGPFL010000714.1:0-3571 GCA_041483295.1 Blastocatellia bacterium
GCAGCTATCATAGTCGCTCGTTCATGTTGCCCTACGTTTCTGTCGCACACATTATCCCCGTTGCTCGCCACCACACCCATCACCTCCTACGCCTCGACAGAGCGATCCTGAATAGATTCCCGAGGCTCGGGTACTATGGCGGCATAAGGGTTGTCGAAATGACTAAGTAACAATGCCGGCGATAAGCAAACAACTGAAGAAGCTTCGACGCATGAGCCTGCGCGAGATTGGTGTGCGCGGACGTCAGGAGATCGCAAAGCTGAACGAACGCGTCTTCAGGGCGGGTGCGGTTGAGATGTCCGACGGCGCCTTTCTGCGCGAGTTTCAACCTGGATCGCGGAATTGCTCGGGCGAGGGCAGTGCCGCTCTGATCGCCGAGCGCATCGACGCATCGACAAGACTCAGGAACCACGCGGAGACGGCAACCAGGCATCGCCGGGAACCGTTTCTTCCGTCGCTCACCTATCGCGATGAAATAGTCGAGTCAATGCATGGTCGATTCGCCGCCCAGCGTGAGCAGTTGATCGATCGGGCCGAGCGAGCGCTTGCCGGACGATTCGACCTGCTCGGGTTCAAAGACCTCAGTTTTGGCGATCCGATTGATTGGCTCCTGGAGCCGATTTCAGGAAAGCGCTCGCCTCTGGATCACTGGAGTCGTATCGAGTACCTGAACGCCGAGGTTGCCGGCGACAAGAAGATCACCTGGGAGCTCAACCGGCACGGCCATTTCATAACGCTCGGGCAGGCTTACTTCCTGACCGGCGATGAGCGATATGCTCGGGGCTTCGTGGCGCAAGCCGGCGCGTGGATGGATGCCAACCCGGCCAGGCGCGGCATTAACTGGTCGAGCAGCCTTGAAGTAGCGTTTCGGTCGATCGCCTGGCTCTGGGCCTTGGCCCTGTTTGCCGGCTCTCCCAGCTTGAGTTCCAGGTTCCTCGCTCGATTGCTGAAGACTCTGATAGCGCAGGGCCGTCACATCGAGGACTACCTGTCGCACTACTTCAGCCCGAACACGCACCTGACCGGCGAGGCGCTGGGATTGTTCTATCTCGGGGCCGCGCTTCCTGAGCTCCGACGAGCCAGGGCGTGGCGCGACACAGGGCTGCGGATATTGATTGAACAACTGCCGCGCCACGTTCGAAGCGATGGGGTCTACTTCGAGCAGTCCAGTTATTATCACCGCTACACCGCAGATTTCTATATTCACGTCGCCGCGCTTACCCGCGCTGCGAAGATGGAGTTATCGGCCGAGGTTGAGCGCGGGCTTTCATTGCTCCTGGATCATCTCATGTGGATCGCCAGACCCGACGGTTCGTCCCCCCTGATCGGCGATGATGATGGCGGCCGCCTGGTGACGCTGGGCTTCCGCCAACCGGATGATTTTCGAGACACTCTTGCAGCAGGAGCCGCAATGTTCGGCCGCGCCGATTGGAAGTTCGTCGCGGGCGATGCGCCAGTTGAGACGTTGTGGCTGCTCGGACCTGAAGGCCTCGCCCACTACGATAGAATTCACTCGGGCCCTCCGAAGGAATGCTCTCACGCCTTTGAAGAAGGGGGCTACTACGTCATCCGCGACGGCTGGGCTGAAGACTCTACCTGGGCGCTAGTCGACTGTGGGCCGCACGGCTCAATTGGAGGTGGACACGCGCACGCGGACGCGCTGGGGTTGGAGTTCGCCGCCGGCGGCCAAACCTGGTTAGTCGATCCGGGAACGTTCACGTACACCGGCGACCCCCGCCAGCGCGACTGGTTCCGATCGACCGAAGCTCACAACACGGTCACAGTTGATGGGGAATCGCAATCGACACCGGCCGGGCCATTTTCCTGGAGCAGGCCCGCTCAGTCCATCGCGCATGAGTTCGTCAGCTCGGACGGCTTCGACTACTTTGAAGGCTCGCACGATGGCTACCAGAGGCTATCGGATCCGGTGAATCACACCCGGTCTCTGCTGTTAGTGAAGGGCGAGGTCGCACTGACTTCAGCCTGTGAATCACAAGACAGCCAGGCGCCGAGCTACGTTATCATTCGTGACGCGTTCACTGCGCGCGTTCACCATCGTTATGCAATTCGCTACCACTTCCCCGCCGGATGTTCTGCGATGACCAGCGATACACAGATCGTGGCCACACAACCAGGCGACGAGCTGTGCATTCAAGTATTCGGAAGTGTTGAGGCGCGGCCTCGCATTGAAGAGGGATGGGTCTCGCGGGGTTACGGCCAACGCGAGGCCGCTCCCGTCGGAGTGATCGAAGCGGAGGGAAGCGGGCCTCAGGAGTTCGTCAGCATCATCAGCATCGTCAGCATCGTGGCCCCTTCTTGTACGAGAGTCGCTCCGTGGACGCCCGTGCTTGTGGGCGCCGCCCCTTCGGCGAAGGCGATGTCGCATTGCTCCTCGAAGGATCTTGCCGCAGGCCAATCATCCGCCGTTCGAGCCGGGGCGCCCAAGGATGAGCGCCCGTACAGCATTGCCCTCGTCTCAGGCAGCCTTCGCGATGTGATCCTGTTTGGGGACGGCTTTCAGCTCCTCGAGTCCGGGGCGATGGTCGCGCGCGCGTCCGTTGCGTTCGCTCGCTTCGCGAGCGGCCGGCTCAGGCGCGCGCTTCTGATTCACGGCACCCGGCTTGAAGCGGGTGGCATCACTTTCAGCTCACCGATCCCTCTGAGGTCCTTGTCGATTCGACTTGGGGAAGACGGGGTCGAGATCTCAATCGAAGGTACGGACAGTTTCGAACTGGATCTTCCCAAACGCATCGGACGAGTACGGGTAAACGGGTCTCGCTTCGTGTTGCGGCCGGGCCAGCGCCGCCTCAGGTTTGGCTGCGACGAATGCCAATGGCGGCTGGAACCTGAAAGCACTCAGCACTCATGAGTAGGTATTGGCGGGGGATGACATAGCTCCTCACATCTCGCTCACATCTACGACCATCCTGCATCCATCGGAGTAAATAGCGCCTAGGGCGCTCAAATGAAATAACAATTTCAACAATGGAGGTGCCCCCAAAATATGAGAACAATATTGGTGATTCTCTTGCTCTCAGCGCCCGCCCTCTCACAGCAGCCGCGGCTCTGGAACTGGTCCGATGCAGCTCTTGGCGGGGCGATGGTTGCCGACGAAGCTTCAACTTCCCACGCCCTCAACCACTGCACGAACTGCCGCGAATGGGGTATGGCAAACCCTGGTCTCCGCATCGGAGTCAAGGCCGGGGTCTTCGGCTTCTTCAAAGCCTGGGAGTATAAGAAGCCTGAAGACCGGCGAAAGATACGCTGGGTTAAGCTAGCGTTCTCGGGGCTTTTCGTAGGCGTTGCCATTCATAACATGAGGCCTAGAAAATAGGATGGCCCTGATCCTCGTCGACATCCGTCCCCTGGGCTTTGAATGAATAGGGTGCAGTTGATTCGATAATGGCCTGTACGGGCGGGCCTCCCCCTCTTGGGCCATGCCTACCCAATAGAAAAGTAGAAAATTCCTTGAATTAATCATTTCCTTAGACTGTGGAATCCTTGTAGGACCTCTATCTATGTGCGGAATTTGCGGCATAGCCGTCCCAACTCATCTGAACCGGCGCGTTGA
>JBGPFL010000715.1:0-3571 GCA_041483295.1 Blastocatellia bacterium
GCCCCGGTCAGCATCGGATTCAGCCGCCGAATGCTGACTCACACGGTCACTTCTTAACGGGATCTCCCGGTTCTATGTATCGCTGGCGGTAGCTGAGCTCGAGCGTTTTGGTTTCAGGGACCCCGTCTCCATCGACGTCCACTTCAACCTTGATCTTGCGATCCTTGCCTTCACGACGCGTGTTGCTCGGCACGTAACCGACGCTGTATTGATTGCGCAGCAACACCTCGATATTTCGCATGATGTTCGGTATCTCGCCTTCAAAGGTCATGTCATAATAGGCGCCGCCTGTAAGTGCCGCGAAGGACTTGAGAGAATTGGCGGCTTGCAGAAAGTCCATCCTTGCCTCAGGTCCCATCCTTGACTCGTATTTCTTGAAGTAGAGGTTGCCCACGCCTACCGTGAAGATGGGGACGCCCGCCCCGGAAGCTATCTTCAACGCCTTGTCGTAGGTGATGCGGCTGAAGGTATCGATGCCGACCGTGATCAAAACGACTGCGGTATGGCCTTCGACTTCCTGCAGGCCGGTATACTCACTCGGACCGGCGTTCTCTTCATAGAGCTGTATGGCCTTCCCTCCAAGCAACGCGAACGACAACGCATCGTAGATATTCGATTCGCTGAAATTCAGCGTGTCGCGGTAGGCGGATATGATCGCGCTGTACAGGAGGTGACCATCGCCGGTGAAGTCCTGTATAACCTTCGGCTTCATGCTGAAGGTTACAACTGCGACGAAGTCTTTTGGCTTGACGAAGCCCTGAACAAAGACTGCGGCCGATTGGAATACTTCCTGCGCAAAACTAGGGTCATAGTAGTTGGAGTACTCGCGGCGACGAAAGTTGTTATCAAGCAGCAGCACGACGGTCATCGGACCTTCACCGCTCGAGCAATTCGTTACTTCTTGCTTGACCCCGTCCTCGTACACGGTGAAGTTCTTCTTCGTAAGGTTCTGGACGAGTCGTCCGGTCTTCTTTTCCTTGACTGTCACATCGATGTTGACGACCTGAGTCGAGAGCCTGAGAGGAGGCTCATCTTTCTGATTTCTGGGGATCGGCGGGACCGGTTCCTGAGGATCCTGCTCCGGCTTTGCAGGCTGCCCGTTCTTCTTCTGCTCGTCGGTCTTCTTTTCCACCTTCTTCTGCGGCGGCTGCCGACCGCTCTGAGCGGAAACAATTGCACCAGGGGCTACCGAAGCTGCCAAGAGCGAAGCGAAGATTGACGCGATGATTACGGCCCGCGCGAGCGTAGGTGACTTCATAACTCCTCCCGGTCTTTCTGAGTGGGACCTCCTGGGTCTCGTTTCGCTGGAACGTTAAGGAGCCATGTTAGCAGAGAGCAAAGCCCATGACAAAGAGTAGGCAGTAGACAGTAGGCGGTAGGCAGTAGGCCTATGCAGGATTGACGCTCGCCAACAGGCCTAAGTATAGTTTGTTTCGTTATTGGGTTTCGGCTCCGCTTGGCACGCCGATCAGCGGACTGATGAAGGATTCAGTACGAGTGGGCGCCAGCCGTAATGCTTTAGTGGTCGGGTATTTCAAACGAAATCCAGGGAGGTCTCGTGCCTCAGCATGAAGCCAGAGCAAGGATTTAGCTTAGGTCAAGGAGATGCATGGTAGATTTCAGTCCCGAGTTGAGGAAGGACCCAATTAGCGGGCGGTGGGTGATCATCTCTTCTGCGAGGGCCAAGCGCCCTGAAGCGCCCGAACCCCGCAAGGAAGAGGAGAGCCCAGAGGCCCGAGCCCGGTGTCCGTTCTGCAACGGTCACGAAGACGAGACGCCGCCCGAGATCTTCACGATTCGCGCAAACGGCGACCAACCCAACACCCCCGGCTGGCTGACGCGCGTCGTCCCCAATAAATTCCCCGCTTTTGGCATCTTCCCCGAAATAAACCTGCGTCGTGTGGGAATGTTTCAGATGGCTACCGGCTATGGAGCCCATGAGGTTGCGATCGAGTCGCCTCAGCACGATGTCAATCTGGAGCATCAACCGCTCGATCAGATCGCCCGCATAGTCGACACCTGGTGGGAACGCCACGTCGATCTCGAGCGAGATCATAAGCTGAAATACGTACTCATCTTCAAGAACCATGGCAAAGCCGCCGGCGCGTCGCTAAGTCATCCCCACGCCCAGATCATTGCTACGACGGTTGTGCCTGACGTGCTCAAGAGCAAGTTGCTCAACGCGAAGGAGCACCACCAGAACGGGGAGGGCTGCATCTGGTGCCGGCAGATAGACCAGCTCTTTTTCTACGAGAACCGGATCTACAATCCCGACGGGTCCATCCTGGTCGAAGTGCATCAGCGTGACCGAATGGTGGCCCAGAATGATAAATTCGTAGCGTACATCCCATTCGCAGCGCGAATGCCTTACGAGGTACATATCCTTCCCAAGACCCATCAGCATTCATTCATCCAGACGACGCCCGCCGAGCGCATCGAGCTTGCAGAGATGCTGAAGGTCGTATTGATGAAGGTCTATAAATTGTTGGGCAATCCGCCCTATAACTTCTACATTCACTCGGCGCCGAACCTGAACGTGCGGCCGCGCACCGGCGACTACCAGACCATACGCGAGGACTTCCACTGGCACATCGAGATCCTGGTCCGAACGACGATCTGGGCGGGGTTCGAGCAGGGCAGCGGCATCTACATCAATCCGCTGAACCCCACCGACGCCGCCAGGTACCTGGCTGAGACGGAGGTCGAGGATTGATGAACGCGGAAAGGAGACGCCTATAGATCATTGGCTCTGAAATACCTGCTTCTGCGAAATATGCTGTCGTCAAAGTACGCACGCAGCAGCTCTATCCTGTTCTTCTTGCCATCAGGAACTACGGTCACCACGTCGTAGCGATACGGCTCGTCGCTCACCGACATTAGCTGCCGGTAGCGGCGGGCGGCGCGCGCAATCTGTCTTTGCTTTCTGAGGTCGACAGCGTGCTCGGGAGCAAACAGCTCATTCGATCTGCGCGTCTTCACTTCTACGAAGGCAAGAGTTCCTTCGTCATAGGCAACGAT
Organism: Blastocatellia bacterium; assembly: GCA_041483295.1. Lineage (GTDB taxonomy): Bacteria > Acidobacteriota > Blastocatellia > UBA7656 > UBA7656 > DASYSA01. The sequence goes on from JBGPFL010000715.1 coordinate 3,019, forward strand.
GTCGATCTCCGCAGTGAGCTTCTGGCCGCGCAGTCCGCGGCCGAGCGGAACCCGGAAGTTAGTCGCGACGATCTCGTATCCTGCATACTCCTCGAGGTACGTGAGAGCGGCGCGCTCACCCCGGTCTCCCAACTCGAGATGACCGGCTCGCGCCAGCCGTGTTCCCTTCCAGAGCAGATTCCTCAACGCGTCAACCATCAGCCGGAACTCCATCGGTGCGATATGAGAGCGAAGAGCAGATCTTACCGTCCGCATACGTGCTTGTAAAAGCTCCGATGCGCAAGATACAGTCAAACGATGAAACTCAACCACGATGAGGGCGAACCCGAAGCGGCCCTGACTGAAGGGGCCGCCGAGCGTAACGTCCCGACGGTAGTCATACTCGGCAGGCCGAACGTGGGAAAGTCGACTCTGTTCAACAAGCTCACCGGGACGCGGCGAGCTATTGTAGGCGACGAATCGGGCATCACCCGCGACCGCATCTACGGACGCGCCGAGTGGGGCGGGCGCGAGTTTCGGCTGGTCGACACGGGGGGAATCATTCCGGACGAAC
>JBGPFL010000716.1:0-3569 GCA_041483295.1 Blastocatellia bacterium
ATGCGGTAGACTTCGACAGGCTTACTCCTCTCCCGCGCCGTAGTAGCTACGGTCTTCGGCTCGGGATAAATCTCGAAGCCGATCCGATCAGAGAACAAGGCGCCGTTGGTTCCATCCCCAACCTCCCGGTTGGGGTTTTCACACAGTCTCTGAAAGTGAGGTGTTAATGAGACCGGCGGCCGCCCGGAGAGAGACACCTGACTGAAGTGAAGTGTTCCACCCTCTGGCAGGTGGTCGGACTCGGCGACCGCATGTATCATATTCACTGCGACTGACTACAGAGACCAGAAACTAAGGAATGAGGTAGCTTGAAATGGAGACGTTCTGGCAAGACTTACGCTACGGCGCTCGAGTTCTGATAAGGAATCCTGGCTTCACCGTCGTCGCCGTGCTGACGTTGGCGCTCGGACTGGGTGCTAACACGGCCATATTTTCTTTGACCGATCAGATACTTCTCAGGCTCTTGCCGGTCGACAAACCGGAAGAGCTGGTTGTGCTGCGCTCGCCCGGCCCCAAGAATGGAAGGGTCTGGGCCGATGGAGATGGCGCTGCGTCATTCACTTATCCCCTCTACAAAGAGCTGAGAGATAAGAATAACGTCTTCGCAGGCCTGCTATCGCGATTCGCGGTTTCTCTGAGCGTAGCCGGCGAAGGGCCAACGGAGCGGGCGAACGGCGAGCTGGTATCCGGAAACTATTTCGACGTGCTCGGAGTGCGGCCCGCGATGGGGCGGGTATTCACGGAAGACGATGATCGCGTTCCGGGCGGACATCCTCTTATCGTGCTTAGTCACGGCTACTGGACGCGTCACTTCGGCGCGGACTCGGGAATTCTAAACAAGACGCTGGTAGTAAACGGCATAAGCATGACGGTTGTGGGCGTGGCGCGCGCCGGCTTCAACGGCGTGCAGGTGGGACAAACGCCCGACATGTTTATCCCGATCACAATGAAAGCCCAGATGACTCCGAACTGGGACGGATTGAATGATCACCGCGACTACTGGCTCGCGATCATCGGCAGGTTGAAGCCGGGCCTCTCGCGCGAGCGGGCCGAAGCGGCCGTCACTCCAGTCTATAGCCAAATAATCGAGGAGGAGCTTCCACTACTGGGGAATCTTTCGACGGAGTCGCAGCAGCGATTCCGCGATAAGAAGCTTCTGCTGGATTCCGGATCACGAGGCCGGCCAATTCTCCAACGCGATGCGAAAGAGCCTTTGCTCGTGCTTATGGGCATGGTGGGACTTGTACTATTAATCGCTTGCGCCAATGTAGCGAATCTCCTGATGGCTCGTGGCGCCGCGCGACAGCGCGAGATCGCCATAAGAATGGCAGTAGGGGCCGGCCGCTTGCGGCTGGTGAGGCAGTTTCTCGTCGAGAGTCTCACGCTCTCGGTGATCGGCGGAGGAGTCGGGCTGCTGGTTGCGTCGTGGACGATCAGCCTGCTGGTTGGAGCAATTCCGGAAAGCACCGGGGCCGTCGGCCTTTCAGCAAGTCTTGATCTTCGCTTGCTTGTGTTTACTATCGGCCTATCGGTTGTGACCGGGCTCCTGTTCGGTCTATTGCCGGCGATGAAGGCCACCCGGTTGAACCTCGAAGCGACCCTTCGCGAGCAGGGCTCCAGTGTTTCCGGTGGCCTCGGGCAAGTTCGCTTCCGCAAGGGGCTGGTTGTTTCGCAGGTTGTCTTGACCACGATGCTGCTTGTTGGCGCGGGCCTCTTTGCAAGGAGTCTCAACAATCTGAAGCAACTCGATCTGGGCTTGCGTCCCGAGAATCTGATTGCTTTTTCAATTGCTCCAGAGCTGAACGGATACACGCCGCAGCGCACAATCGCATTCTTCGATCAGCTTCACCAGGACCTGGGCACGCAGCCGGGTGTCGAGTCTGTCAGCGAGTCTTTGATGGCTGCGTTCACGGATAGCAATTCGAGCTCGAACATCACGGTCGAGGGGTACAACGCGCAGGAGAGCGAAGATATGAATGTCGGCCAGAACTACATCGGGTCGGGCTACTTTTCGACGATGGGAATTCCGCTTGTTCAAGGCCGCGAGTTTGGAGCTTCGGATACGGCAACCAGTCCGAAGGTCGCGATCATCAACGAAGCGATGTCGCGCCGGTACTTCGCGGGTCGAGATCCCATCGGCTCGCGATTCACCTTTGGCGCGGGTGACAGGGTACGTCCCGATATCGATATCGTAGGCGTGGTGAAAGACAGTAAACACGCGACCGTGCGCGACAAGGTTGGGCCATTTGTATATCTTCCGTACTCCCAGCTCAAGACCCTGGGGAACATTACTTTTTATGTAAAGACAAAACAGGACGTCGGCGCGATGGCCACGGGGTTGCGGCGCGAAGTGCAGCGCATGGACGCCAATCTTCCCGTGTTTGATCTGAAGACCCTCGAACGTCAGATAGACGAATCGCTCTTCGCGGACAAGTTCCTGACCTTCCTGTCGATGTGTTTCGCGCTGCTTGCGGCGCTGTTGGCTTCGCTCGGACTCTACGGTGTGATGGCCTACACAGTAACGCGACGAACTCGCGAAATAGGAATTCGGATGGCGCTGGGAGCGACGCGAGGAGTCGTGTCATGGCTGATCTTGCGAGAAGTTGTCCTGTTGGCTCTGATCGGTCTGGTAGTGGGGTTGCCGGCTGCTTTCGGGCTTGGCCGGTTGACGGAGTCGCTGTTGTTTGGGGTCAAGGCCAGCGACCCGCTTGTGTTTATCGGAGCCGGATTGCTTTTGACAGTCGCGACACTCCTTGGCGGCTATCTCCCGGCGCGCAAGGCGGCAGGCATCGATCCCCTTTTGGCGCTGAGATGTGAATAAAGGTAGGTTCACGGGTTTCTGGTTTCTGGTTACGAAACTGCATATCGGCAACCAGAAGCCGAGACGAGAGACCAAAGAAATCGAACCGAGAAACCACAAACCAGAAGCTAGAAACTATAAAACCCTGAACTGTTCAGGTGAACAAAAACATTCAAGTGTTCGAGGGACCTCAGTGTGCTCCACGCCGAGCACATTCTCCTCGATGGGGTAGAAGACTTCGGCCTTCGCGTAATCTGTCTTTCTCCGTAGATCCAGGCGAGATTATTGAGGGTCTTTGCGCCATCCAGATGATCCGGGCCAAGAGTCTTTTCTCGTATCGCCAGAGCGCGCAGGTTGAGCGGCTCTGCCTTCGCGTAGTCACTCTTATTATTGTAGAGCGACGCAATGGGCGTGAAGCGAAGGCGCGACCGCTGGATGATCGGGCCCGAGGAACTCTCTCCCGAATTGCTAAGGCATACACCTCGATGCGAACAAGGCGGCGCGAGGTGATACGTCGGCGAGGTGTCGCCAAGCCCTGGTTGCATTCGCGAGCTAAGCCCGCAGTTATTGCAGCAAGAGCAAAGCCTTCGTGTGCCAACAGCAGTGATTCCGATGTGCGTCCCAATGACTGAAGGACGTCCGACAGTACGACCGACATCGGACTGCCGTCGTCGTCATCATCAAATGCTGCCTTCGATGGCCGCATCCGGCCAAGCTTACCATCGAAAAAGAAATGTCGCGGTGGTATTCGTCGATAGAGTTCGACGTC
>JBGPFL010000717.1:0-3562 GCA_041483295.1 Blastocatellia bacterium
CCTGCCTTGCCAACGGCCAGTCGTTCAAGCACAATACCCGTACTATTGTGGCGGGTTGCTCGCAACCTGACTATTTCAATCCAGAGAAAGAACGAGGTCATCGATGAGATTACCAGTCTATCGAGGCGCGCGGGCGATTGCAGTGTGCGCGATCGTTGCTATTATGGGAGCCGGTTATTCGGCGTCAGCTCAGAATCCCGGCTATCCCCAGAGCCCCAACTATCCCACGGCGCCTTCGCCTCAAGACAGGCAGGACAGGAAGGATAAGGGCGCCCAACCATCTGATGGCGAACGTCAGGCGGCGACGAAGGTGACTTCGGCGGCGGATTTCAATGCGGCACTTCAAGCCGCGGGTGAGTTCGTCAAGAAGTATCCGAAGAGTTCACTGAGACCTGAGATCACCCGGCACCTCGTGGCCAAGGCAGCCGCCAATCAAGATAGCGCGCAGCAGGTGACTATGCTCGAGAGCGCTCTTGCGGCGCTGAAAGATCCCGGTGATGCCGAGATCATCAACCCTGCCATACTCGACGCATACCAGAAGGCGCAGAAGTACGACGATGCCTTCCGAGTGACCGCTGCCATAATCGAGAAGAACCCAAACGATCTGGTCACGCTCACCTGGATGGCCATAGTGGGCATCGAGCAGGCCAAAGCGCAGAACCCGAAGTTCGTCCCGCAAAGCTTGCAGTACGCACCCAAGGCAATCGAACTGATCGAAACGGATAAGAGACCCACGGGCCTGGACGACGCTCAGTGGGCCGAATACAAGACGAAGTGGCTGGCCCAGCTCTACCAGTCGCTAGGGGTCTACTCGATGATGACCGGCGATTTCGCGACGGCGAGAACAAAGCTCGAGAAGTCAGCCTCGATCAGTCAATACGATCCAATCACCTACGTCTATCTGGGAAGCCTGGTGCAGGAAGAGTACGTAAAGCTGGCTCAACAAGTGAAGAGCATGTTGCCAGGAAAGGCCCAGGATGAGACTCTCAAGAGGGCCCTGGAGAAGATGGATCAGATGATCGATCTCTACGCGAAGGCGATTGGTCTCTCGGATGGAAACCTGCAGTATCAGAAAATGCGCGATGAGCTGTCGGTCGATCTAAAGAGCTACTACAGCTACCGTCACGGCAATTCAGCCGAGGGGCTACAGCAGTTGATCGATAAGTACAAGAGGCCCCATCAGCAATGAGGAGGGTTGCTGAGTACTCAGGCATTCATCCTGAAAGGAAGTGCTGATGGCGGTCAGCCACGAAGAGTTTCGTCAAGCTTTGGGTCGGTTTGCCAGCGGCGTCACCATAGTGACCTGCAAAAGCGACGGCGGCGATCCCTGCGGGATAACAGTGAGCGCCTTTTCGTCTCTTTCACTCGAACCCCCTCTTGTGCTTATCTGCATAGACAGACGCGCCTCCGTGTACGAGGACCTGAAGGAGGGGTGTTACTTTGCGGTGAATTTTCTCGCTCAGGACCAGGAGTCTGTTTCGCGGCGGTTTGCCTCACGAGATGGAGACCGGTTCGAAGGGATCGGCTACCGGGAGGGACAAACAGGAGCGCCCTTGATCGAGGGAGCTTTGGCCTTCATCGAGTGCCGCGTAGTTCATTCATACCCTGGCGGCGACCACACGATTTTCGTAGGTCAAGTGGAGACCTCGGAAGTAAACGACGGCAAACCCCTGCTTTACTTTCGCGGCGGCTACTCCAGCATTGCGTGATTTCTCGCCAGCTTGTTACCGGATGCCATAAGCCCGCTAAGGCAATTCAAAAGACCACGATCCACACCTGCCCACCGCAGACGAATCACTTCTCCGAGATGGGTGTTTTCCGGCCAAGTGCCGCGACTCCACGTTGGGGAGCCATTCCGACACTGCTAGGCGACGTACATCTCTGGCATAGAATCCTTTTTTCGTTCGAACAGAAGGTCCGGATCTTCGCGTTCGATGGCGCAACGCTGTCGAAGCTCTTTGCCGGCTTGCCAGACTTGCTGAATGCAAGATAAGAAGCATAATCTCGCATTCGAGCAGAGAGAGAGATTCGGTGCTTTGAATCTGCCGCCCCCCTTGGCTAGATGGTGGATGGATTCCGGGCAAACAAATAGAGTCGGGGTGCCCCGGACACCCAATCTTTCGGCTTCCGCTTTATCGACCTCAATGAGTTGCTTGATATGGTCGCCGTCCAGGTCCTTTGTGAAGCGATCCAGATCGAGTCCCAGCCTCCCAGCATACTGCATCAGATCCTCGCGTTTCACCGCAGACTGATTGGCAAACAGCAGATCGTGCATCTCCCAGAACTTTCCCTGCTCTGCCGCGGCTATGGCCGCTTGATGCGCAAACGGAGCTGCCGGGTGGATGCCGAGGGGAAAATGCTTGAACTGCACTGTAGTTTGGACGCCTTCAACGCCCTTGGATTGGAGTTCCCTGAATGCCAAAGCGAACTGGGCGCAGTAGGGGCATTGGAAGTCCGAGAACAGGACGATCTCCACTCGATCCACAGGAGCTGCTGGCGTGGAAGGCTTTTGCGGCCCGGTCGTAACCTGACCCAACATAATAAGAATCGAGAAGAGCGCGATCATTTTTTTGGCTCCGAACCGATCCGGTCGTGGAGGTTTATCACTGGCGGCCAGGGCCGGGCGCGGTAGTTCTCATCCACGATCCGATCCTTCGTGCCCGGAGGCAGAACCTGGAGTGTCTTGAGAAATTCGATGAGCGCATCCTGTTCCGCGTCGGGAAGCGCTTGAAAGGCAAGCCGCGACTCTCTGGCCTCGCCGGAATGCGCCAGCACCGACTGGCGAAGAGTAGTGAAGAGACCGTGATGAAAGAAGGGCGGCTCGTTTGCCGCTCCCCAAAGTCGCTTGGTCAGAAAGCGACGGTTGCCCTGCTGAAACTGTTTCGACCAGGCGGACTGGTTCATGTCAAGCGGTTCACCCTCTTCGGGCTCGCAAATGTCGTGCAGCCTGAAATCGGTGTACGCTTCAACCCAAATGGTTCCAGAAGAGTCAGGTCGGAGCCGGGGCGGAGGTAACAAGTCGCTCGACAGATCCACTCGTAAAGTTTGTGTTTCACCGGTGCGAAGATTCCCGGACGGATTGAAGGGATTCGGTTCTGTGTATATCCAGGCCTGGTTGTTTAGCGGCAAGCGTGGAACGTGACAAGTGGCGCACCCGATTCGCTCAAATATGCGCTCGCCGAGCAGGACAGCCCGCTCGATCTCAGGGTCGCGGGGAATTACGCGGCCGGGGACCTGCAGCGCGGCTTGATACACAGTTACGGCAGTGACGTCCGCGCGAGTCAGTTCGTTCTTGAAACCGTCCGCGTCGGGATCCGTGTCCAACCCGAAGCGCTCGGTCGACTGAATGCCATGGTGGTGATTGAAGGCCGTGTTGGTGAAGTCGCGGAGCGAGACTACGTTTGCAGCCTGGTGCCATGGGCGGATTACGAGGCTGGGTGGATCGTGTGAGCCGTGAGAAAGCAGGCTCAGGCGCGGCACACCTTCTACCCTGGACGTGTCCCAGAGACCGGCCTTCGTAAGAGTCAGTTTCCCGAAGGGGATTCCCTTGGCGACGAGGTCC
>JBGPFL010000718.1:0-3547 GCA_041483295.1 Blastocatellia bacterium
CATCGCATCAGGATCCCATCCGTACACGCGGTTGTTGAAGAAGCTGTCATTGGTCACCAGCGCCGGACCCGCAGCCCTCAATCCAAAAACCGGATCTTCAACCACCGGCTTGCGCGTTCGAACTGCGTCGAAGAAGTTCACGAAGTGGTCGTATCGCGCGTCGTACCTTCGCGGAGGATCGTAGCGTTCTTCAGCCGCTTCATTGATCTGCTGGCGGTCCTCGGGGTACTGCTTGCGATAGTCCTTGAGAAAGGCATCCTGCACCGTCTTGGGGAAGGTGTTGATCGTGTAGCCGGGCTCTTTTGCTTTGGCCTTTCGCGAAATGGTCACGCCGTCGCTGATTGCCATCACGCCATCCGGACCTATGAACTGGAAGCCCGAACGCGGGAACTGCGGCGTTTCCGTCCCCCCGTCTTCGAAGTTGACTCTCAACACGACATTGAAAGCGGGATGATTGGCCGTCTCGGGATAGTCATAGAGGCCCAACAGCATGTCAGGCACGTCGCGCCCGTCGTTCCAGTAGCGGAGTCCGCCAGACGCCTGCACTCGAGTCGGCCCGTTCGAACGGGTGATGAAGTGAATGGCAGAGAAGAGGTGCACGAAAAGATCGCCGCCGATGCCCGTCCCGTAGTCGCGATAATTGCGCCAGCGGAAGAGACGAATGGGATCGAACTTTACCTTTGGCGCTTTGCCCAGGAAGCGGTCCCAGTCAATCCTCTCCGGCGTAGCGTCGGGAGGGATCGAGTACTGCCATGCGTCTATCGGCGTTCGGCGGTTGATCCAGGCTTCAACCATATTCAGCTTGCCGATCTTCCCGGCTGCCAACAACTCTTTAGCTTTGGCGTTGAAGATGGAACTGACGCCCTGGCTTCCGACCTGGAGAATGCGATTGGTCTTCTTCTGAGCCTCGATGACCGCGTGGCCGTCGCTTACCACTTGAACCATCGGCTTCTCACAATAGACATCTTTACCCGCGTTCATCGCGTCAATCGAGATCTGCGCGTGCCAGTGGTCGGGCGTCGCAATGATCACCGCGTCGACGTCGGGGCGAGCCAGGACTTCGTGGTAGTCACGAGTGGTGAAGACGTGCGCGCCGAAGGCCTCTTTCACCCGAGTCAAACGGCCATCATAGACGTCAGCGGCCGCCACCAGTTCGGTGCCCGGGACGCGCAAGGCGGTCTCGGTGTCGCCGAAGCCCATGCCCCCCGAACCTATCAGCGCTATCTGAATCTTGTCGTTGGCCGAGACCTTCTGCGGCTCCTCCCAGGCGAGGACCGTTGTCGACGTTTCAACAACAGCTCCGCCAGAGGCCGCCGTCTTGATGAAATCTCTCCGTGAGGTCTTGTTCTTCATGTCGATTCTCCCTCAGAAGCGGATTCACCGCACAAATCAACCCCCGTCAAATAAGATCAATCAAAGCTCGAACCGGATTCACCGCAAAGGCGCAAAGTGCGCAGAGGTTGCCGCGTGCAGGCTGCCGGCCGCAACCAACCTCTGCGTTCCTCCGAGTCCTCCGTGGTTGACTCTTCTCAAGCCGATCGACCACCGCGGAGGACGCGAGGCACGAAGAGGAAACCTGCTTGGAAAACAACGTTGCGCGTCTGCTGCGTAGAGAATCGCCGCCCGGCGATCATCCCCGCTCGATAAACCACAAGCTGCTTCGTAGATTGTAGATCAAAGTGCTCCGGAGCGCCTCAGCAAATCCTTCATACCGGCGTGAACCGCATCGTGCCGTATCTTTCTACACCTTGAGCTTCAGCTTCTGTTCAATGTAAGCCTTGTTGATCGACGCCGATTCTTTTGGAGTCCTCGCCTTGTCCGGAACGGCGTCCAGTTCGATCACGCACCAGCCGCTAAACTTGATGGCCGCCAGGGCCGCAAAGACTCCAGGCAGATCCACTTTTCCGCGGCCAAGCTCCACGAAGCGATATGAGTGCTTCAGATCGTCGGTTGCTCCCGGCAGCGGACTCTCGACATCTTTAATGTGCAGGAAGAGATGGCGGCCACTGAACTTGTGCACGGCCTTCACCGGATCGCCGCCGCCCTGCAGATAATGCGCGACGTCCAGCTCCATCTTCAGGTAACGAGGGTCGGCCGCATCCATGATTCGATCGACCTCTTCCGGTGCTTCGCCCAGGCTATTCATGTGATTGTGATAGGCGACCGGAATGCCGAGGTCGAGCGAACGCTTGCCGATTTCGGCCATCACGCGCCCCAGCTTCTTGTAGTCTTCGGGCGCGGGCGTCTTCCCTTTCGTTCGCGCCGAGTCGGTCACTTGAAGGTAAAGGCCCCCCACATCGCGAACGAATGTGGAATTGCGGATGTGCTTGGCTATCTCGTCGGCTTCCGTCCCCGGAGCGATGCCCACACCGCCGCTCGAGAATGCCACCATCTGGAGACGATGGTGGGCAAGAAGATCGCGAAGGCCCTTCGGGTTTTCACCGAATTCCATTAAGACGCTGGTGCGCAACTGTATTCCGCGAAAGCCGGCTTCGGATACATCCTTGATCGCGGCCTGGTCATTGCCACCCCAGGTGATCGCGGCGTAGGCGAAGCGGATCTCTGCTGCAGCCGGCGTCAGGGGTCTCTCCAGATGAGAGAGTTCGAGAGCGGGGTAAGGCGGCGGGTCGAGGATGTTGCCGATCGACTTCACCGGTAATGTCGAAGCTGCCGCGGCCGCGCCAAGGGTGGAGAGGAACTTGCGTCGAGAGAATGATAGTGACATCGAATCTCCTGGGAGCACTCAGAACTCAGAACTCAATCTGAATGTCCAGCCGCGCTTTCTTCTCAATTGCTTCGTTGGCCAGTATTGACGCAGTCGCAGACTTCACCGCCCGCTCCGGGCCGCCGCGCAGCGGGGTGTTGGTTCGAATCGTCGAGCAGAAGCCCGCGATCTCAAGCCCATAAGCCGAGAGCGCGTCCGACCCCTGACTCGAAGTCCCCGCCACCGTTCGTCCTGCCGCGTCAGCCTTCCGGCTCTCCGACGCATCCATCACAGGACTCGAGGTCTGCTTCGACACTTCAATGTTGGTAGATTTGCCGTCGTCCTCGCTGAACAGCAAGGCCTCTTTCTCTCCCAGGAGTATCAGTGTCCCCCTGGTCCCCATGATCTGTTCGTAGTAATGATCGAACTTGTTGGACTGAATAGAGGAAAAGGTGACCGTTCGGCCTTGCGGATACTCGTAGGTCACATAGACGTGATCGCTCACCTCGCGTCCGTCCTTGTACTGGTGGATTCCTCCGCTCGCGTATACTGCTTCGGGAGCCGAATCGAGGAACCAGTTGCAAACCGATATCTGATGACTCCCAAGCTCGGCCATTAATCCGCCCGAGTACTTCTTGTACATTCGCCAGTTGAGCAGGTGCTCCCAGTCAGGGTAGCCCCAGCGGCTGGGATCGAAGCCGGGCGAAGGCGCCTCTTCGTTTCGACGCCACGAGCCGTTGCGGTGCCATGCTAGTCGCACGTGATAGATGTCGCCCAACACTTCCTTTCGAATGATCCCCTCGTAGGCGGCCTGGTAAATCGGATTGTAGTATCGCTGGTAGC
>JBGPFL010000719.1:0-3545 GCA_041483295.1 Blastocatellia bacterium
ACCGTAGTCGCCATAGTCTGACACAGGCTCTTCTTCAGCCAGCGTTTTCGATATCGCCGGCGGAATGGCAAGCGGGACCTCAGGTGGCATCGCGTGGTCGGCAAATGAATCATCGATCCCGGACAGGAGGGCACCCATGAGTTCACTGGTACCAACTCGGTTTGGCGGCTGAATGCCCGGGCGAGCGAGGTCACGATCGAGGGGTGCAGACGGCGGAACACTCGGAGGAGCGACCTCACGCTTGAGGGGCGCTGACGGCAGATCCGCCCCGGGCCGTTTGGCGGGCGCCGACATAAGCTCTTCAAACTGCGGGCTCGTTGTCAGATCGCTGGTATTGAAGTGAACCAGCAGCTCCGGATCCAGAACACCGGAGTCCTTGTTGACTATGAACGGCAGGACGTTCTTGCGCTCACTTCCGGCCGGCGCCTTAGAGACGTCCACCGTCAGCTCAGCAGGCGCTGCGACCTCAACCGCGTAATCGTCTTCCATCGTCATCAACATCGGCTGACCTGTTGACCCGTTCGCGCCATTTTGATTAACAGGGGAATCAGAGTCGATTCCGAAATCACCCCCGATCAGTGGCTGCTCGGGCTCCGAATCGACCACCGCGTTCGCGATGAGCTCACCCGTTGTGGGCACATGCGGAAGTTCGCTGCTTGCTCCGAGCCGCTTATAGCGGGCTACGATTTCGGGATGATTGCCGTGTTGTTCTCTGAGGCGCTCGAGCGTGTCTCGGGCGATCTCGAAATAGCCCTGGGCTATGTAGAAGTCTATCCCCTCGAGCTCATCACGCAAGACGCCCGACATCGTATCCGACGGCATGTCTCCTGCCGAGCCGAACATCACATCGGCGACTGGATTCGAGGGATCATCACCCTGCTCCCCAACCAGCGTATCACTGTAGCGAAACGGATCGCCGAGATTGGTCGGTGTGACGCTCGATCTCCTCTCGCCCTCCGTGTAGGGCTTCGCCGGCGCGTCACCGGGAACGGTCACGAACCCTCCCGCCTCCCCTAGTGATCCGGTGTGATAGTTGCTCAGATCGAGGGCGCCTGTCCCCGCGCGAACTTCAAATCCGCCCTCTGCCGTCAGTCCGGGATCCGCGGTCGGAGCACTTGTTCCGGAGTCGGTATCAAAACCGAATCCTGCTTCGGCGTCGTCGGACCAACCGGCGGCATCTCCGTGGCTTGCCGCGGGTGGGGACGGCTCGAGCAGCGGGTTGAGTTGGTGGGCCTCCGCAAAGAAATCGCTGGCCCGCGCCGATTCACCTCGGCCTTCGTGTATCCGAGCCAACTCCAGACAGAGGTCGGCGGCCTTGTCCATCTTCCCTGCTCGAAGGTAGATGTCCTTCAGCTTCAAATTTACCCGGACGTTGTCGGGAGCGTGGTTGAGGATCTCCTTGAGCATCGTCACTGCGTGGTCGACCTGCCCGTGCCCGACCAGAATCTCGGCCTCCGAGATCTGTCTGATTACGAAAGTCTCATCAAAGGCGGCCGACTCGTAGTCGAGAGGACCCGTCGCACGGATCACGTCCGGCGAATCGGGCTCGATAATGTCCTCGACCCCCAGGTTGTACAGCCGCTGCAGGTGCATCGGCTCATCTGGATCGAGCCTGGCCAGTTCCTTGAGCGCGGCGATCGCTTCCTCGTTGTCCCCCTTTTTCATTGCGGATTCGGCGAGGCTGTTCAGAGTAGCGATGAGATTGTGGTCTTCGCGTATTCGCAGGAATATCTGCGCCAGCCGCTTGAGGGAGCCGATATGGTTCATGTCCTTATCGAGAACCCGTCTTAAGAAGTCTATCGCCTTGTCTTCTTCCCGCTTCGCGATCAGCACATCCAGGCATCCGTCGATCTGCTCGGCTGCACGGTCGAGATCTCCTAACTGCACAAATTTTCGCCCAACCTCGAGCAGGTAGTTGTAGCGGTTTCGGTCGAGCTCCACGAGGCTGAGAAAGGTACGTTCGGCATCGTCCATCAATCCAGCCGTCAGGTAAGTGCGGCCCAGGATGGTGAGCAGTTCGACGTCTCCGGGATTTGCTTCGAAGGCATCACACAAGAGATTGATTGCGCGATCCGCCTGCCCGCGCTGGGTATAGATCGACGCGATGGCGGTGAGAGCCTGCCGGCTGTCCGGATTGATCGATATAGCCTTGAGATTGGCATTCAGAGCCTGTTCGGAGTCGCCCTTGCGGAGGAACTCGGCGCCCGCCATTATCAACGCTTCGTGGGCCTGGTCGACCATTCCTTCGCGGGCGTATATGTCGCCCAGTTTCATGCGGACAGAGGTGTTCGCGGGATCGAGGTCGGCAATTTTCTGGTAAGCTTCGAGAGCCTTCCGAGTCTGCCCTGCGCGCGCGTATGAATCGGCAACCTGGAGATACTGCTGGCGCGCCTCGACCAGCAGTCCTTGCTGAGAGTAAAGGTTCGCGAGTTTCATCGCGGTCTCGACGTTGGTCGGATCCAGCTTTGATATCTTCTTGAGCATCGCGATGGCTTTTAGGGTAAAGCCGGTCTCGCGATAGCTATCAGCAATCCTGGAGAAGTTCGCGATGGCGTCCTGAATCCTGCCCGCGCGTACGAAGAGGTCGCCCAGAGTGTTTATAGTTGTGAGATCGGCAGGGTCGGCCTCGACCACTTTACGATATTCGTCTATCGCAGCCGGTATCTTGCCTTGAAGGACATACTTTTCCGCTGTTCGCAGAGATTTAGACTTGTTCAAGGACATAACGCCTCCCGAGGCAAATCGCCTACCCTACCTCTTCTGCTTTGAGTCCCGGGGCAATGGCGGGGCGCTCTACTTCCTATTTTTGAGAGCATAACTGAGGAGCTTCAATCGACGAACAGGGAGGCTTGATGCGCTAGAACTCCATGAAACGTCATACGATGAATGGCCGATGGCCCCAGCCGAGCTATCGCTTCCTGGTGCGCGCGAGTGTTGTACCCGACGTGGGAGGCAAAACCGTAGCCCGGGTATTGCTCATCATACTCTCTCATCCACCGGTCTCGCGCGACCTTTGCGAGGATCGACGCAGCCGCTATGGATACTGAAAGGCTATCACCTTTGACTATCGCCAATTGGGGGCATTCGAGATGGGGGAGTCGCTGACGCCCGTCTATTAAAACATAGTCGGCGGGCTGTTGCAATGCTTTTACTGCACGCTCCATTGCCAGAAGCGACGCATTGAGTATGTTGATGCGGTCTATGTCGCCATGCTCCACTCGGGTGATGGAAAAAGCGACTGCACGGCGTTCAATCTCGAAGGCAAGCCGCTCTCGCTGAAGCCTTGTGAGCTTCTTTGAGTCGTCCACGCCCTCGGGTATGTCATCCAGATTCAGGATTACCGCCGCCGCAACGACCGGACCGGCAACGGCACCGCGCCCCACCTCGTCGGTTCCAGCAATCCAGCGGCTGCCCGATGCGAGTAACCCACTCTCGAAGTGCCGGCCGCAAGCCATCGGATCCTGTTACTCCTGAATTCAAACCCACCGCAGCCTAACCTTCATAGGCGGCCGCCCGAATGTAAGCCTTCGGCGCACTCTACCCCC
>JBGPFL010000720.1:0-3544 GCA_041483295.1 Blastocatellia bacterium
AATCAACCGAAGCGTCCGCGAGCGGGAGCTTGTCGATAGTCGCAAGGTGAAACTCGACGTTCTCGTAAGGTCTCCCGTCGACTCCCTTTTCCGCATTTCGCCGCGCCAGGGCTATCATCTCGGGTGTCATGTCTATGCCGATAGCTCGACCCTCAGGTCCGACTCTGGCGGCCGCCAGGAACACGTCCAGGCCGCCGCCTGATCCGAGATCAACTACCGTCTCTCCAGGTCTCAGGTTGGCATAAGCCGTGGGATTCCCGCACGACAGACCCATGTTAGCTTCGGCTGGAATCGACGTCAGCTCTTCGGGTGAGTATCCAAATGCTTCGGCCACCGCCCTGACCCCTGTGTGGTCGCTCGACAGGCCGCTGCCGGCTATCGAACCATATCTGTGCCGTACAACCTCTTCGATCCTGTTTGACACTAGCTTATCTCCTTTGCGTTTCCGGCGATTGACTGTTGGCAGAGTGGCTCTGCGTTGAGCCGTTGCTCTTATAAACGCTCCCAGGCTGGTGGATATCCAATCGCATGACCGAGGCCGAAGCTGGGCAGGCGCCTTGGAATTCGACCGAGCACTGAACTGCGGCCGGCGCTTCGGCGCGACTGATTATCCGAAATCCAAAGCGCTCGAAGAAAGCGCCTGCCGTTGTAGTCAGAAGGAGCACGCTTTCTATCCCATCAGCGCGCGCGATGCCGATTAGCTGAGCGACGAGCTTCTGGGCAAGCCCGTTGCCGCGATGGGTTTTCGCTACCGCGACCGATCTCAAGAGGGCTGTCGGGCCATATCTCTCCAGCCCGGCGCACGCGGCCAGTGACCCGCCTTGAAGGGCCAGCAGAAAACTGTCGATGTGTGCTTCGACTCCTGCGACCGGGAGTCCCGAGGCACTCAGAAGCTCGACAATGTTCGGCAAGTCAGCAAGGCTCGCAACACGAAAGCTCGGTTCCATCATCACAACTTCCTTCCTGTTTTTCTGTGGCTGGGACGCTCGCCGCCTCGGCTCTCAAGGCCTCACTGAGGAGGCGCAGTGCGACGTGAACCATGTGCTGATCGGCGTCGGGTATCCATCGCATTACGCGGCCCGAGTGTTCGTTCAGAGCTTGATTCAACTCGGCGTAGCGCGCCTCTCCCGCGGGCGATAGCGAGATGTTGATGGTGCGACGGTCGGTGTCGCTGGCCGTCTTGAGGAGGAGTCCCGCGCGAGCCATCGAGTCAACGGCGCGGCTGGTCCAGCCCTTATCTAGACCCAACCTGCGGCCGAGGTCCGCGAGAGTGATGGTCCCGCTTCGACCCAGTTCGGTAAGGATGAAGCACTGCGTCGAGGTGGTCCCGCTGCAACAGGCTATGCTGGTTCGCTGCATCTGCAGGTGTAGCCTCGCCACCTCGCGTAACAACATCCCCATAATCCGATCGTCCATAGCGACCCCTTAGATTCGTTGCTAACAGCAACGGTTGGGATTGTACGGGTATACCGCTTCGTTGTCAATAGCAACGTTTTTCGGGAGAGGAATATTTTTACAGGCGCGGCGAATCACGAGGCGCGGTGGAAGGTGGGTCCACATTTGCCAGTTGCCCAAAACCGGCCTTGGTATCACCAAAGCCTTAAGTCAAGGAGCGGGACGAAGCTGGAAGGTGACCGTGACTTGGTGCGACTTCTTGTCTTTGAGTATTCGTGGCAGAAACCGGGGTTTCCGCATCCTGATAGGAAAGCGGGAGGGGGCGATAGCGAGGCTGGCCGGGATCATTCGATCTGGCCATTCAGTTAACGCGTTTCTTCAAGCAGTCCCCGAATACGACCGAGGCGACCGAGGGCCTCCATCGAGTCGAGCGCGGCGTTGATCGCCGGTTCGATGTAATCGACGTAGGCCGGATTCCCGACGACCGAAGCTTGATAAGAATACGTGCCGATCGCTTTGAGCATGCGCTGAACGGTCATCAGCTCAACCTCGGTGCGGAACTCGGCCACATCCGATATCGGCACCGAAGAGTCTGCCTTCAACGAAATGAAATACTCAACCAGCTCCTGCGCGATGCCGCGATCGAGCCCGGTGTACGGGTCTTTGAGCAGCGACGCCAGGTCGTAGCTCGCGGGGCCCATTCGAGCGTCCTGATGATCGATGATGAACATCTCGCCGCCGTGCATCATTAGATTGCGCGCGTGGTAGTCGCGGTGCACCAGCACTCTCGGCCGGGACGAGAGATCCGAGCAGAGAGCCTTGAATTCCTTCTGCACCTCCTGGTTAGTCTCCCCCTCCAGCTTCATGCCGAGATAGCGGTTGAAGTAGTTCGCGAAGAAAAATCCCAGCTCCCACTTCAGCTTCATCTCGTCAAACGCAAGGCTCGAACAGATCGAAGCCCGGCTCGCAAGGTCAGGTGTCGCTTCCTGTATTCTCACGATCATCCGGATTGCGCGGCGATACGCGTCCAGGGCTTCAGCCGTGGTCCGGCCTGCGAGCCAGTCTTGCAGCCGTACGTCTCCGGCGTCTTCCAAGAGCAGGGCGCCGTTTTGGCCGGAGACCCCCAGTATTCGCGGCGCCGGTAACCCCGACTCCAGCAAAAGCTGGGTGACCTCCACGTGAGCGCACGGATCATTGGCAAAGGTCAGCCTGGCCGACGGGTCAAGTGCTTCAAGTCTCGCGAGCCTGGCGCTCGCACTCTCTGCATCGTCGAAAGGCTCGTTGTAGAGCGCTACGATCAGGCTTGAGCTATCCGAACGTACGCGGAAGTAGGCACGGGTCGAGGCGTCGCCGGTAAGCCTTGTGACTTCCAACCGGCCGGCCGGCGCGTTCAGGTGCGGCGCAGCCAGCTCACCGATCTGCGCCAACAGGTCCGCTTTTTCTGAAGTCGACATAGATCACAAAGAGACGACTAGATTATCCCCCACGATGTAGCCGCGCTCCACTTCGCGCACGATATCGCGCCGCACTACGACGGCTTGCTCGATGGTTACGCCTGAAGGTATCCGGACATCGTCAGCCAGGACCGCATTGCGAACCCGGGCGCCTCGTTCGACCCTGACCCGGTCCCATAGCACTGATTCTTCAACAGGAGCTTCTATCCCGCAGCCTGTGCCTTCGATCACTGAGCGCCCCTGCTTTCGCAGGAAGGCGAGGCTCCCATCGAGGTATCGTCTCAGGGTGCTCAGCTCTACCCAGTCGCCCTCCGATATGTGTCCAAGCACCGTCTCGCCTGCCTCGATAGCGCGCGGGTAAACATGAGTGGTCGAATGAGAGAAGCAGTTGCGCGGAATGTACTCAAAGATGCGAGGGGACAAGACCTGAATTCCGGTAAACATCAGAGGTGCGTCTTCGAGGCTGGATACGACAGTGGTGTTACCGGAAAAGGCTTCAACCGTGCTTGCCTTCGTCAGGACGGGCTGGGGAAAGCCGGCGAACCGCGAGATGCAGCCCCGACTGTCAACTTCAACGATGCTGAAGTGTTCGCGCGCCAGATTCTTCTTCAGCACCAGCGTTGCGATGGCATTGTGTTGGCGGTGTGCCTCAATGGCGGAAACAAGATCAATATCGGTGACGATCTTCCCATTGA
>JBGPFL010000721.1:0-3538 GCA_041483295.1 Blastocatellia bacterium
ATCATCAGCCGATTAACCGACTTGTGTTTGCGCCGCAGTTCTTCCAACCAGGCTATACCCGCACCCAACACGGCATCCACGTTGTCCTGCAGCTCACTGTCTCCAACTCCGATGCCGGCGATCGTCTTTTTCTGCTGCTTGAGAATCATTCGAACGTAGACGCCGGAGAGGTGCCGCCTGTCGTCGCGCGCGATGACTGAATGCTCTACGCGAAGGTCGTTCAGGTTCCACTCGATCAGCGACGCAAGCTTCGACGCATACTCGGCGCGAGAGAGAACAGCAGCCTCCTCCTGCGGCCCGCGGCGCAGTTCGACCAAACAGCGGATCAACCCCATCTTCCTGGTGCACTGCAACAGAAGTGATTCGCCCTTCACCGTGCAATCGACGACTCGCCAGGAGCGCGACCAATCTTCGCCCCAGCATGAGAGTATCAACTTGCCATAGGACAGCTCCGCCGCCGTGTGGCCGCTGTCCACCGCCGCAATCAGTCTCTCGTCTTCATAGAGATCGAATTCGCCGCCCAGCAGGAAGAGTTCAAGCTCGTACCTGACCTGGCTCAGGTCTTCTGCGACGGTGATGGTCCGCTTGTCCACGGCGCCTTTTATCAGCCGCCGGGTTTGGGGGTCAAGAGGCGTGTCGTTGAAAGTGGGACTAAGTTCGATAATGACCTGAAAGGGGCGGGCCACGAATTCCACGAATCTACAACGAATTATTAGTGAACATTCGTGGAATTCGTGGAATTCGTGGCCGCTCCTTCGGGCTCCTCGTCTCAGTTTTGATTGCACCCGGTCAAGAGAACATCGCCCCGTCTGTGCTTTTGACCCCCTCGCAATCTAGTATTATCTGTTGAAGCACCCAAACACCGAATAGAATCGGTCAGCGATGCAGGAGGGAGAACAAAATGATACGACAACTTATTTTGGATCTGATGCTTCTTGTCGCGGTGCTCAGCCAATTCGGCTGCGCACCACGAGCTTCGAGTCATGCTATCGAGAAGTGGGAATACAAGATCTCGTCTTTGAAGGATGAAGACTTCGCCAGTGAAATGAACAAAGCAGGGGAGGAAGGATGGGAACTCGTATTCGCTCGAAGATCTGTCCAAACAAAGACAGATTTTGAAACCCGCTCGGACGAATCCATACCGAAAGAAGAGCGAGATCGACTAAGTGCTTCGATGTTCAGCTCCCCTGAAGCGACTATTCGCGCAAGCCAGAAGCAGCCACTATACGAAGTCATCTTCAAGCGCCCAAAGGCGACTCAAACGAGATGATCCACCAAGACCCGAACGAGACAAAGCCGCAAGTGACACGTGACAAGTGACTTAGGCAATAGCCTGATGTCTTGCCGCCAACTGGCCACACGCTGCCGAGATATCCTGCCCTCGCGGTCGGCGTATGAACGACGGCAATCGCGCGTCGGTCAGGACCTTCTGAAATGCGAGAATCCGATCCATCGACGACGACTGATAGGGAAGCTCGGGTGCGGGATTGTGCGGGATCAGATTCACCTTCGCTCGAAGATCTAAGAGCAATTTAACCAGCTCGCAGGCGTGCTGGTCGCTGTCGTTGACTCCCTCGAGCATCACGTATTCAAACGTCAGTCGCTCGCGTGCGCCGAGCGGATACGCGCGGCACGCGTCGATAAGCTCTGCCAGAGGGTACTTGCGATTGATCGGAAACAGCCGATTGCGCAGCTCGTCCGTTGGCGCCGTCAGTGAGATCGCCAGCCCGGGGCGGATATCTTCCCTGGCGAGATCGTAGATGCGAGGGACGATCCCCGCCGTCGAAAGCGTTACGCGGCGCGCCGCAATATTCAGGCCGGCCTGGTCGGCGAACAGGCGAACGGACTTCATCACGTTGTCGAAGTTCAACAACGGCTCGCCCATCCCCATCATCACTATATTCGTGCGGTGCGGAGTTTCTACTACCGGACCGTAGACTTCGTTCAGCACAATTACGACTTGAGCGACGATCTCGCCTGCCGTCAGGTTCCGCTTGAGCCCCATCACTCCGGTCATGCAGAAGCTGCAGGCGAGCGGGCAACCGGCCTGACTCGAAATGCAGATCGTATCTCGACGCTCTTCGGGCATGAAAACAGATTCGACTTCGGACCCATCGCCCAGCTTCAGCAGAAAGCGCCGGGTCCCATCGGAAGATATGAAGACGTTGTCGATCCGAATGCGAGCTACAACCGCGTTCTCATCCAGGATCCGCCGCAAGGTCTTTGGGAGTTCGGTCATCGCTTCGAAGCCGGTTACGCGGCGCCGGTAGATTGCCTCGTAGAGTTGCTGCGAGCGATACGGCTTCTCGCCAAGCGATACCATGAACGCGCGCAGCTCGTCTCGATTCAGACCAAGCAGTTCGATGCTCTTATCTTGCGGGGCAGTTTGCATTGGAATGAGTATAGCAGGTGTGAGATGTGAGGTGTCAGGTGCCAGGTCTCAGGTACCAGTGTCCTCGCACATCACATCTGACACCTGACACTACTTCTCCACCAGTATCGCCGCCGAACGCGGGGGCAAGCTAATCTTCAACCGGCCCCCTTGAACGCGCGTCTCGCCGGCCACGCTCAACCGGTCGGTGAGCCTCGTCCCCTCCTTGAGCTTCAGCGTCGCGGCTTCAAATTCGAGCTCCGCCCTTTCACCGGCATTGTTGAATGCGACAATCACCGATTGGCGCTCCGTTACCCGAGCGAACACATATTGATAGTCGGTTACGCTGAGTGTAATAAGTCTTCCGCGCCGCAGCGCTTCGAGGTCCGCGCGCAGCCGGGCCACCCGGCGCAGGTGATTCCATACTGCGTTCTCATCTTGCGAACGGCCTCCTTCAGCGAAGCCGTTTCTCTCATCTCCCTGGAATCCGCCCGGGAAGTCTCGCCTGTTGTCCGGGTCCGGGCCGCCTCGCATCGCGATCTCGTCGCCGTAATAGAGCAGAGGCGTACCTCGTGTGGTCATCAAGAACGTCTGAGCCATCATCAACCCTTCACGTGTGGCGCCATCCTCGCTCATGAAGCGCAGCATGTCGTGAAGCCCGAGAAACGTCACCAGCACGCTGGCGTTTGGGTAGAGTTGATCGTGGGCGAGTATTTGAGCCAGCGGCCTGATCTCTTTACCGTTTGCGAAGGCATGACGAATCGCATAGAAGAGCGGAAAGTCGAATTCGGTATCGACGCCGGAGTCGATGCCATCGAAGCGCCGGACGCCGCCTTGAAAGAACGCCACCATCGCGGGGTCGCCGTCGTAGGTCTCGCCGATCACGTTGACCTTCGGGTACTCGCGCTTGATCGCAGCCATCCAGTCGCGCCAGAACGATCGCGGCACATATGGCAACGTGTCCTGCCTGATCGCGTCGATCCCGCTTACACCGAGCCACCAGAGTGTGTTCTGAATGATGTAACGCCGCGTTTCGGGATCGTTCTGATTCAGGTCAGGCAGGAGATCGATAAACCAACCGTCGAGCACGGGCCGTTGAAGTTCAGCGGACGCGTTTGGGTCTTGAAGCGTCCAGGTCTGCCACGTCTCGTTAAGGTGCTGGGCTTC
>JBGPFL010000722.1:0-3535 GCA_041483295.1 Blastocatellia bacterium
ACCTTCGAGACGCCCTGGCGGGAAGAGCCAGGGCGTTTCTCGTTTCTCGTTTGGAGTTTGCTAACGCTTCCGCTGATCACGCCGCTCAACAATCTGCAGCGTAGAAGAACGTAAAACGAGAAACGAGAAACGTAGAACGAGAAACGCGAAAACGCTGCCCGTCTATGGCGTACATAATTGACGGCAATAATGTGATGGGGCAAACCCCGGGCTGGCATCGCGACAAAGCTGACGCCCGGAGACGACTCCTCGAGAGAGTGGCTGCTTTTAACCGGGTCAAGAAGACTCGTATCACCGTGGTGTTTGATGGAGCTCCCGATCGGGCATTTCCGGACGGGTCAGCTTTTCTGGGCATCAAAGTGCTCTATGCGGAACCGGGTTCGGACGCAGATTCTCGAATTTGTCGACTGGTTGAGGCTTCCGCAGATCGGCGCGGTCTGACGATTGTTACGTCTGACAGGGGCCTCGCATTCCTCGTTTGTTCGAACGGAGCGGCCGTCCTTCGTTCCGGCGAGTTCAGAAAACTGATGGATGAAGTTGAATCGCGCGCTTCTTCTGTCGGGGACGGCGAGCGCACTGAGGTCGAAGATCTGAATGAGTGGTTCAGATACTTCGGCGCCCTGCCTGACGACGATCAGGATTGACTATCCCGGAGGTGAGAGATGCCTAAGACTGAGTTGGCGGGTAAGCCGCTCGCATATCGCGATGTGAAAGTTGGCGAATTGCTTACGCTCCTGGCGCGCGACTGGCCCGAAAACGAAGCGCTGATCTATCCCGACCGCGGTTTGCGCTACGATTTCGCCGAGCTGGAGTGGCTTACTCGGCAGATTGCGAAAGGGCTGCTCGGCCTGGGCGTCTCCCGCAATGACCGCGTGGCATTGTGGGCGCCGAACATCCCGGAATGGGTCGTGCTTCAGTTTGCTCTGGCCAAGATCGGGGCCGTTCTCGTGACTGTGAATACAAACTTGCGCGCAAGCGAGATCGAGTACCTGCTGAGGCAATCAGAGACCAGCACGCTCATAACCGTGCGCGGTTTCCGCGAGGTCGATTATGTCGAGACACTCTACGAGGTCATTCCCGAACTCCGAAGCAGCGAAGAGGGAGCGCTCCGTTCGATAGAGCTCCCTTACCTTCGCAACGTCATCTACATAGGCGACGAACACCCCGCGGGCATGATCAGATACGATTCGCTTCTGGCGCGGTCCGGACAGACCAGCGATGAGCAGTTGGACGCTCACGTGGAAATCCAGAGTCTGGACGATGTGATAAACATGCAGTACACCTCGGGGACCACCGGCTTTCCGAAGGGCGTGATGTTGACCCATCGCAACATCGTCAATAACGCTTACTGGCTTGGTGAGGGGATTGCGCTGACGCCGCGGGACAGGGTCTGTGTGCCGGTTCCGTTTTTCCACTGCTTCGGCTGTGTGATTGGAGTTCTGGGCGCTTATACCCACGCAGCGGCGCTTGTTCCGCTCGAGTGGTTCGAGGCGCTTCGCGTCCTCCGGTACATAGAGGGCGAACGATGCACGGCCGTTTACGGAGTGCCGACAATGTTCATCGCCGAGCTTGAACAATTGGACTTCCACTCCTTCAACCTGTCGACACTGAGGACGGGAATAATGGCAGGATCGCTATGCCCGGAACCGCTCATGCGGAGAGTGATGGAGCGGATGAACCTCACCCAACTCACCATCGCATACGGACTGACCGAGGCTTCGCCCGGGATAACCCTCACGCCTCGCGATGACTCGGTGGAGTTGCGCACCCAAACCGTAGGCAAAGTGCTTCCGGAGGTGGAAGTGAAGGTGGTCGACCCGGCCACTGGCGAGCAGTGCGCGGCTGGCAACTCGGGAGAGCTCTGCTGCCGGGGCTACAACGTAATGAAGGGCTACTACAAGGATCCGGGCGCTACGGCGGGAGCGATCGATGCCGATGGATGGCTGCATACGGGCGATCAGGCCGCCATGGATCAGGCAGGCTACGTGAGGATAACCGGACGAATAAAGGAGCTGATAATTCGGGGTGGAGAGAACATTGCTCCGAAGGAGATCGAGGATCTCTTGCGCCAGCACGAAAAGGTTGCGGACGCATACGTCTACGGCATACCCGATGAAAAATATGGCGAGGAAGTGGCTGCAGCCGTCAGGTTGAAACCGGGTGAGACGGCCACAGCCGAAGAGATTCGGCAGTTCTGCGACGGCCGAATCGCAAAGTTCAAGGTTCCGAGACGGGTTCGATTCGTTGAATCATTTCCGATGACAGCGTCGGGCAAAGTTCAGAAGTTCAAGCTACGGGAGATGCATCTGAGAATGATGAATGATTGATTGACGAATCGAGGCGCTCATCAGTCATCCTTCGAAGTTTCATTCTCAGTGCTTAATCCGTTCCCAGTAGGCCTGAACCTCGAACCTGGGGCTGGTCTGTGAAGTATGGCAACCGGAACACAGTTCCTTCATGTTTGCGACGCGGCCGTAGCCCTTCGAAGGCTTGGCCACATGCTCTGCGCCCGGGCCGTGGCACTGCGAGCACTGAACGTTGATCAGTTTCGGGATCTCACCTTGGCCCAGTGAACCGCTCTTCCGAAGGCCGCTGGCGTGACAGGCCAGGCAGCTTGCATCAGACTCCGTCTGCTTTAGGGCAAGGATGTCGCTTGCGCGAGCGTGCCGGCTATTGGCCCACTTGAAGTACTGTGCAGCATGGCACTGGGCGCAGGCAGTCGAAGAAGCATTTACTCCGTTGCCTCCCCCGCCGTCCCCTCCGCTGTGAGACGACCACTCGGCAAGTGCACCCTGATTGTCCTTGTAAGCCTTCAGATTCGCGGCGGTCACATCGGCGGCGACCTTCATAGCAGCCTGGTCGTCGCCAACTCCAGCGTCGAGTGAGATAAATCGCTCCCTGGTAGAAAACTTTCCCTGGTCGTTGCGGTAGAACCGAATCTCTCCCAGGAACCTCGTCTCGAAAGGGGTGAATGCAACCAGCGTCTCGCCGAATCTCATTGGTGGGGTAAACATATCGCCCGTTCCCGCGATGACAACGTCGATCGCAGGCACCTCGCGAGCAATCCGAATCACTTCGTCCACACGTCCGTATGCGAGCACTATGACCACGTCAGCGCGGCGCCTCGCTTCGGGTACGACACGTTTGGCAGCCTCGACCGGGTCGGTGACTTTGAGCCCCGTCAGCGGCTGCTTGTTGAGTTCAGCGAGACCTACAAAGGCTACACGAATGGGTTTCAGACGTCCGGCTCCTTTGGGAGCGACGGGAATCTCGCGCACCAGGAACGGCTGTGGTGCGAGGGCCCTGGGAGAATCAGCAACCGTGTTAGCCGAGACGAGGCGCTTTATTACCGGCAGACCACCGCCCGAATTCCCGCCCTCAGTCTTCAAAAGCTTCGATAGAAAAGCGAGGTCGTGAGAGGACGCATTTACCACGTCAACCGGATACTGATCGTAGGCCTTCAAGATCAGGTCATTCTTGACGTTCAGGTCGGCGCGGATCTCGCCGTGTGTGGTCCGTTCGTCAGCCAGGAAGT
>JBGPFL010000723.1:0-3534 GCA_041483295.1 Blastocatellia bacterium
ATTGACATTCTGGCGGAGCGATCGTATCCTGAGCCCGTGGCTGAATCCCCAACTCAAAAGTCGAGTAGTTCTACTCGCCGTGCTTCCCCCTCTCGCGTTGTGCGCCCCAAGGCCCTGGGAGCCAGTTTGGGGTTAAGCGCTTCGAACACCCATGATCTCATTCATCAGCTCGAACACGGGTTCTCCTTTAAGGCGTTACAGGCCTTCGCCTCAAATAGCGGCATATCCGTATCCGTGATCACCGCGATCGTTGGAATCCCGGAGCGAACACTTGCTCGACGTAAGGCGGCGACTAAGCTCTCGACCGATGAGTCCGAGCGATTGCTTCGGCTCTCAACCGTCTTCGAGAAAGCGACCGAATTGTTCGAGGGCGACACTGTGGCGGCGGTTAAGTGGCTAACTACTCCCAAGAAAGCTTTGGGCAACTTTTCTCCTCTGACGTATTGCCGCACTGAACTGGGTGCTCGGGAGGTAGAGAACCTGATCGGCAGGCTCGAACACGGAGTCTTTTCATGAAGCTCACTGCTTGGCGGATTGCCAAGCGAAAGCACGCCAAGACTGCATTCTCCGGCCAGGGCGCACGCTTGTTTGGAGGTCGCTGGAATAATCCAGGGACCTCCATCGTGTACACGGCACAATCGCAATCGCTTGCCGTGCTTGAGATGCTCGTACACCTCGACTCCCCAGAACTGCTGGAGAAGTATGTTTTGTTCGAAGTTGGAATCGACGACTCGCTAATTGCTCGCGTCGATCCTTCACGACTGCCGAGAACCTGGAGAGCCGATCCCTCGCCAGCCAGGGCACGAGCGATTGGTGACGACTGGATCGACGCAGGCACCTCGGCAGTACTGCGCGTGCCGAGTGCGCTGGTTCCTCCTGAGAATAACTTTCTCCTCAACCCTCGACATAAAGACTTCCCAAGGCTTCTTATCGGCAAACCCATGCCGTTCAGATTCGATAGCCGGTTAGCGTGATTCTTTGAAAGTCTTCGTGTCCTGGCGCTGAGTTCCTCTCTCACCCTTTCAGCAGTCCTATTTTGTTCCCTTCGATATCTTCAAACATCGCTATAGTGACCACACCAGGAATCTCGGTCGGCGGCATTATGGTCTTGCCTCCAAGCTTCTCGGCCTTGTCGAGATACGCTTGCAGGTCGGAAACCTGAACGTAGAAGGTCACATATTTCGGCCCGCCATCCTCGGCTTGTCCGATTCCTCCTGCTACTCCGCCTGTGCCTCCTGTATCGACCATTCCGTAGTTCATCGGATTGTTTGCATCGATCTTCCAGTCGAACAAGCTCGCGTAGAAACCCCGAAGCTTGCCTCCATCTTTAGCGTTGATCTCCCAGTGCACAACAGGATTACCCATGATCAGTCTTTCTCCTTTTTCACTTTAATAAGTTCAACAGACTTACTTTGCGGCCTTAGTGTCGGTCAGACATCGAAGACAATTGTCACGCGGGCAAGCTTATCGGCTGGCGCTTGCGGTCTGTGCCGGCTTGCCATACTTCTGAGTGGCAACCCCAACGATGAGCCCGACGATGCTGCCCGGCAACATAATCTCGAAGTAATGGTGATTTGGCGTCTGCATCGCCGCAACCGCAAAGGCCAGCAGCAGCCCTACGCCGAATCCAAAGATGATTCCCAGCGGAAGCGAAGTGACCTTGCGGGCAAAGAACCCTATCGCTATCCCCGCGATGATTCCCTTGAAAGTCGAGCCTATGATGATTCCCATTATCTGCGGCACTACTTCCGGAGTGAACAGCGCGGTCAGCCCGTCAAAAATCCCCAGGATGCCTCCAAGCACGAGGCCGAGTATCGGTTTCGACATTTTTTCTCCTCCTTGTTCTGCGGAATTGCTCCTGTCCTTCTATTAAACACTCGGGCGAGTCTCTTTAACGCCCCATCGATAGAAGCACGATAAGCCTCATCAGGAGATAGGCCATTATCAAGAGGATGATGAAGCGATGCTGATTAGCCCATCTCCCCGTCCTCTCTACGATATTCTCTCGATAGGCCGACACCGGCTTTCCATCCAGGAATCTCACGACGTCGTCCGCCATCTCTTGGGCTGTTCCATATCGCTCTTCGCGCTGCTTCGACAGAGCTTTCAATGCCATCGCCTCGATCGATCGGGGAAGCCTGGGGTTGAAGTGTCGCGGGCGCACCGGCGCCGTGTTAACTATCTGCTCACGAGCATCTGCCATTGACGTCGGCTCGAAAGGTGACCGGCCAGCCGTCAGGAAATATAGTATCGCTCCCAACGCGTAAACGTCGGTGCGTCCATCGAGGAGGTTGGTCTTACCTAGAACCTGCTCCGGCGACATGTAGGCCGGAGTTCCTATCGCTATTCCCCCCGCAGTCGCTCCGACCGCTTCGGCCCCGTCGCTCAATGGAAGGGTCGCTCTCGCATCTATGTCCGAATCATCTGAGATCTCTCGCTCGGCCTGGTCGCCGTTTTCTGGCGCGCGTCTCGCGAGCACCTTTGCCACCCCCCAGTCCATCACCAGTACCTCGCCGAAAGCGCCTACCATTATGTTCTCGGGCTTCAGGTCCCGGTGAATAATGCCGTGAGCGTGCGCGAAGGCCACGGCTTCGCAGACCTTTTGAAAGACGCGTAGAACATCCGGCAACGAGAGGTTCTCTTTGACGTACTGATCCAGGCGGCCGCCTTGCACCAGTTTCATTGCATAGAAGACACGGCCGTCGGCGAGCGTGCCTACGTCGTGAATCGGCACAATGCTCGGATGTTCGAGAAGAGCCACGATCCGGGCTTCTCTGAGCATTCGCGCCGCCTGCTCGCCGGAGGAGTCCTGCAGGTTCATGACCTTCACCGCCAGCTTCCGGCCGAGATTGGTATCCTGAGCGAGATAGACTGTGCCCATTCCACCCGAAGCGACTCTCTGAATGGCTCGATACTTCGTTCCGCTCAGGTCGGGTAGATCAGCCTCTTCGCGCAGACGCTTGACCGTACTGTCCGACAGCCACTTCATTGCGGATCCACTCCCAGTAGTGCGCGAGCTTCGCGACGAAACTCCTCGTCGGTGGCGGTCAGCTCGCGCAGTTTCTCCAGCACGATGCGGCGAAACTCCCGCCGGGCGGCCGCAAGATAGTTGGTCACGTTGCTGACCGACAGATCAAATTCTCTGGCAAGATCTTTGTAGCTCGGAGGGGAGTCGGGGTCTTCGAGCACATAGCGATCGAACAGCCGAAAGTAGATCTCCTTCCCGCCGGCCATGAGTTCTGATTTAAGAGCATCGACGGCCAGCCCCAGAACGCTTCGAACCCATTCAGCTTCGAAGTAGTCATCGGTCGCGTTGGGGGCCGGCGGCTCCCCGAGAGCGATCTGGTCTTCGGCACTGTCGAAATCGAGCGAGAGGATTATCGCATTGCCGCCGCGCTTGATTCGCCTCGCTGCCTTATCTTCGTTTGATACGAATCCGTCCAGACAAGTGCGAAGGAAGGTGCGAAACCTGGCCCGGGCCGGATCGTAGCGGTGGAAGAAGTTCTTCTCAATCGCCGCAACGAAGAATCCCTG
>JBGPFL010000724.1:0-3530 GCA_041483295.1 Blastocatellia bacterium
ATCTTGAGGGCTCGTTCGAACCGGTTGCGAAAGTCCTCGCCTCCCACCACGATGTTTACGGCTAGACTCTTCAGACGTATGGTCACCCTTCTCGGAAGCGACAGGTCAATTTCGTCGATCAGGTCCCACAGTTTGTCGGTCTCCTTGAACTCGCGCTCGATCTTGTGGAACAGGGCGATACGTTCCTGATCATCGTTGATTTCGGCCGGGGATCGGTTGCCCTCGGCAAAACCCTTCAGTATCGGCGGAACGTCAGGCTCGTGTTTCACGTCTGAGAGCGCGCCTACCTCGACGGCATCCTGATCGAGCCAGACCAGAGATTGCGACTGTCTGCGTACCAGGACGGCGGGCTCACGCTCCACCGTTTGAATGTAGAGTCCATCAGGCAGCACGCGTGCGACGCTCGCCTCTCGAACTCGAGGCAGATCCTCTATCCTTCTTTTGATCGTAGCAAGGTTGACGCTCATAAGCCGAGACTGGTTAACGGCGCTGAGAACTACCTTGTTGACTTCCGGCCGAAGGTCGGAGCTCACCCCGCTCAGATCGACGCGACGCAAGTCAAACAGACTGGAGTCAGCCATGGCGTTGTAGCCGACGATCAAAAGTATCAGCCCCACCAGGCCCGCGGCCGGTTTGGCCAGAGAGGTGGCCGACCTGAGAAGCTCGCCTAACTTTATCGCGCTTGTTTGGCGAGAACGAGTCTTGGCGACCCGTCTACGTGGCGTCACGACCTGAACTCTCTTTCTTGGCTCGTTTCTCTTTGATACCGCCAAAGCTTCACCTCCCGCATCGTCAGTGGTCCGTTGTCAGTGGTCAGTTGCCGAGAACTGCCAGCATGACAGGCGACGGGACACTGACAACGGACAACTGACAACTGACTACTCCAGCATCTTCAGCAATTCCTCTCCCGCCTGCCAGACGTTACCCGCCCCGAGTGTGAGAACCAGATCGCCGACCTCAGCGACTTCCTTGATTCTCGCAGGCGCGTTCGCCAGTCCACCCACATACTCGACGTCCCTGTGGCCGAAGCGCTTGATCGCTTCGACAAGTGCCGGGCTGTTGATCCCCTCAATCGGGTCCTCGCTGGCCGCGTAGATGTCGCTCACAAGCAGGACATCGGCTCCATAAAACGACCTGGCGAAGTCGTCCAGCAGGTCCCTGGTGCGGGTGTAACGGTGAGGCTGAAACAGGGTTACCACTCGCCGTCCGGAGGTGCGCGCCGCGTCCAGAGTCGTCTTGATCTCAGTGGGGTGATGGCCGTAGTCGTCAACCACCAGCACGCCGCCCTTCTCCCCTTTGATCTGGAAGCGGCGCTCGGCGCCTCGAAACTCGCGGAGCGCTCTGGCGATCTCCTCGAACTTGATGTTCAGATCGAGCCCTACGGCGATTGTGGCCAGCGCGTTATACACGTTGTGAAGGCCGGGCACCGCCAACTTCATCTGTCCCATCTCCTTGCCGAAAGCTCGGACGCTGAACTCAGTCTCAAAGTTCGAGTCGCCTTGAATCTGCCAGGCCGAAACGTCAGCCTGCGCCGCCAGCCCATAGCTGACCGTGCGACGGGAGATCTCGGGTATGATTGCCTGCACGTTCTGATCGTCCAGACACAGCACGATCGTCCCATAGAACGGCACCCGATTCACAAAGGTCGTGAAGCACTGTTTGATCTGCTCGATCCCGCCCGAGAAGAAGTCCAGGTGGTCCGAGTCGATGTTCGTGAGAACCGCAATCGTTGGAGTCAACTGCAATAGCGACCCGTCCGACTCATCCGCCTCGACCACTATGTACTCTCCACCTCCGACTCGAGCATTCCCTCCGAGCGAAGCGACGCGGCCCCCAACTACAACCGCCGGATCAAAACCGGCAAATGTCATTAAGTGTGCCAGCATCGATGTAGTCGTGGTCTTTCCGTGAGTGCCCGCGACGGCGATGCCATGTCGATATAGCCGCATGAGCTCAGCCAGCATCTCGGCGCGCGGGATGACGGGGATCTGGCGCCCTCGAGCCTCGACAACTTCGGGGTTGTCGGCCCGGACGGCGGAAGAGCAGACGACGACATTTGCGCCCGCCACGTTCTGGGCGCTGTGACCTTCGAAGATGGTCGCCCCCATCGACTGCAGTCGATCGGTGATGGAGGATCGCTTAAGGTCGCTTCCGGTCACCAGGAAGTTCTCCCCCAGCGACAGCAAGACTTCGGCTATGCCGCTCATTCCGATGCCGCCAATCCCGACGAAGTGAATGTGTCTGACTCCTCGAAAAAGCATCTTAGTCCGTTGTCCGTTGTCCGTCGTCCGTGGCCCGTCGTTTCAACTGACCACGGACAACGGACTACGGACGCCTTATCAATGACAAGGCCAGTTCGACGCAGCGCTCGGCGGCGTCGGGCCGTCCGAGCTTGCGGCTCGCTTCTTCCATTCGTGCAATCTCAGCCGGATGTTCGATGAACCACCCAAGCGCCTGGGCGAGCCGCCCAGGCGTCATCTCTTCCTGAACGATCATTCGCCCGGCGCCGGCATTCGCGAATGCCTCCGCATTCTTGCGCTGATGGTCGTCGGTTGCGAAAGGGAAGGGAACGAATATCGCTGCCTTCCCGGCAGCCGCAACTTCTGCAACCGTCGTTGCGCCCGATCTGCAAATGAGCACGTCCGCGTGCTGGAACTGAGTCGACATGTCGTGGATGAACGGCCTCACGTCAGCCGTCTCGAAGCCCGCGTCGATGTAACCTCGTTGGATCTTGTCAAAGTCGTTCTCGCCCGTCTGGTGCGTTATGCTCAGCCGATCCTTGTAGGCGGCGAGGAACGGCAGCGCGCCGACCATAGCGTTGTTGATGGCTCGCGCGCCCTGGCTGCCGCCGAATATCAGAATGTGCAACTTCTCTGACCGTTCCTTCCTTTTCAATTGCCCGAAGTCCCCGCGCACCGGATTACCCGTGATCCGGCCCCGTCCACGAAAGTACTTAAGCGACTCCTGAAACGTCAGCGCCGCGGCATCGACGAAGCGAGCGAGCACGCGGTTCGTGAAACCCGGCATCGCGTTTGGCTCGACGACCATAGTTGGCACACGCATCAGGGCGGACATCAACAACGTCGGCCCTGAGGAATAGCCCCCGACGCCGATTACTACATCCGGCATGAACCGCTTCAATATTCTGCGCGCGGCCGCGAAGCTCGGCGGCAGTTCAAGCAGCGACTTCGCGCGTTGCAACATCGATACGCCCTTTAGCGCGCTAACTTTGATAAGTTCCAACTCGAAGCCCTCACGGGGAACGATCTTCGATTCGAGCCCTCGCGCGGTGCCAACGAACAGGATTTCGGCCGTTGCATAGCGGCGCTTGATTTCGCACGCGATTGCAATGCCCGGAAAGATGTGTCCTCCCGTTCCGCCAGCCGCGATTACTATTCTCATATCAACTTGCGGAATTCGGATCGGAGATTCCGCAATCCGAATTCCGCAATCCGCAATCCGCAATCGTTACGTCTTTCCATGTTTCGACACGTTCAACAGGACGCCCGCTGCAAACAGGCTTATAGCTA
>JBGPFL010000725.1:0-3529 GCA_041483295.1 Blastocatellia bacterium
CAACTTCCTTCACGGTGTCGGCCAGCCGCGAGATGCCTTCATCGATCTGGTCCGGCGTCAGGGCGCAAAAAGGCAGCCGCAAGAATCGCTCGCCGCCGCCGTCTGGAAAGAAAGCCAGACCATCAGCGAGGTTTAGATTGCGCTTGAGCGCTTCAGTTCGCAGTTCAGTCGTGAGCGCTCCCATCGGCAGAGTCAAGGAAACGAAGAAGCCGCCATCAGGCCGAGTGGCTTGCGCTTCGGGCATATATTTGTCGACCGCAGCAAGGCAGGCTTCCAGGCGAGGCGCGTACAGCGCCTTCAGTCTCTCGATTTGCGGTGTAAGAAGCCCACGCCGGCACCACTCGTAGGTAACACCATGGGCGAAGTATCCCGGTGAAATGTAAGTGTCTTCGGCAACCTTGCCAATTCTGGCGACCATCTTCGCGTCCCCTAACAAAAAGCCCACTCGAACGCCGGGCGCAATTAACTTGGTGAACGAACTCATGTGGAGGACGCGCTGAGGAGAAAGCTCAAACAGCGTCGGCTCGTCTTCGCCCCGATAGCGCAGTAAGCGATAGGGCGCATCCTCGATCACAATGAAGTCGTATCGCTCGGCCAGCTCAACTATGCGCCGTCGTTTTGCGCCCGAGCATGTCACGCCCGCCGGGTTTTGAAAGTCCGGTATCGTGTAAAAGAATTTAGGCACTCGCTTCTTGAGCGCAGATTCCAGGGCTTCGATATCCGGACCGTCGGGCTGAAGTGGGATGCCGGCTACGTCAGCATTGTGACGGCGGAAGACCGTGATGGCGCGGTCGTAGCTGGGCGATTCGACAAACACCGGATCGCCCGGGCGAACCAGGTGCCGGCAAAGGAACTCGAGCAGTTCAAGCGAGCCGTTTCCGCTCATCACCTGATCGGCCTGAACGCCTTGCCACTGGGCGATCCATTCGCGCAACGGGGCGAAGCCGACGGCCGGGCCGTACTGCAGAACGGCTGACCCACTTCCGTGGAGTATGGCTGCGGCAGCTTCTCTGATCTCCTCAATTGGAAACGATTCGTTGGCGGGAACTCCGCGGGTGAAGTTGATGGGCTGAAATTCAGACATAGCCTCTCTTTCCGTTTGGCAAAGAGCAGATTCTACCCTGCGAGCCGGCGAAATGTAAGTGCGCATGGTGTGCACGTTCCTCTGCCGCCTGGGGACTGATTGGGAGTCCGATCGAAAGCGAATACTAACCTCTCGAGGAGCGTGGTAGGTTTCTATTACCAGGGACAACTGATGAGCCAGCCGAAAACATGTGATTGAGACCGTGACGTTCGGCGTGGCGGGATCGAGCATTTCCCGGTTTGATCTACGACGATCCTTAAAGCCCGGCGCCCGACGCTGATACCTGGGAGGCGATGACGGAATAGACCTCGCGCGCGATGACTTCATGCCCTCGCTGGCTGTAGACGTTAGTTCCAGGCAGGAAGACGCTGCCATCGTGTTCGGCGATGAGATCGCCAGCATTCACTACTGCGACTCCGAGCCGTTGGCTTGATCGCAGCACCATCCGATTAACTGCCGAGGATAGTTCGGGCGTCCCCGCTGTATCGGTCTTTGTATCCTGATTCAATCCGCCCGGCCCAAACAGTATCACGCGGCACGTACTCGTTCTACAGGAAAACGCGACTGCCTCATCTATCAGCCGCTCATATTCGTCGATTGCGAGAGGAGGATAGACTTTTGTGGGGCGCCACTTGAGCTTACTCTTCACCAGAGTCTCCAATGTATGACCTCCGGTCAGCTTCGCATCGATCCTCCGAAGGAATGAGCGGGCAGTGACCGTCAGCTCCGGGGCCAGTTGATTTATGAGGTCTACGCCGGTCGGAATAGAAGCAAACATAGCCGGAAGGCTGATGACCATTATGTCAGGCTTGAAGAGCAAGAGACGCGATCTAACGAGGGCCTTCAACCCCCTGGGATGGGAGAGCGTACACACATTGCTCTTGAATGCGAGAGAGGGAAACGCCGCGCGCAGCATTTGCTGGGCGATTTGAGGATAGGCAGAAGTGACACGACCATCGCCGTTGACTGCAATGCACTGCCCAAGAAACTGGATCTTTATCTTGTCAGGGTGTTTCACGATATTGCGTACATTCCCTCTATCCTCGGATGCACACTCTATCGGGGGCAGTCGTGCGCAGGTCCAAAGCGGGCTGTTGCGGACGCTGCTCTGGATCTTCGGCCTTTGATCATACCAGAGGTCAATGATTTCTCAACCCGACGTTTGGCGACGACTGGGATCAGCCGGTTGCTGAACATTCAGACCCTTTTGTCAAAGGTGGTTCATAATCGGATTGAGACGCTCTGCGGAAACAGAAAACATCGAAATTGACCGATGCGGAGAGCAACGGCCATCTACTAGAACTTCACTGACACCAGCTTCGATACGCCCAGCTCTTCCATCGTCACTCCATACAGAACCCGGGCTGCTTCCATCGTCTGCTTGTTGTGGGTGATCACCAGAAACTGCGTGTCTCGGCTCATCTGAAGCAATTTGTTGCTGAACCGGCCCACGTTCGTCTCGTCCAGCGGCGCATCCACTTCATCAAGAATGCAGAAGGGCGAGGGCCTGTATTGAAATATCCCAAGCACCAACGCTATCGCCGCCATTGCCTTCTCGCCGCCGCTCAACAGCAACACGTTCTGAAGCCGCTTCCCCGGAGGCTGCACGATCAGGTCGATGCCCGATTCCAACGGGTCGTCTTCATCGATCAGAATCATCTCGGCTCGCCCCCCGCCGAACAACTCGATGAACATCTCCTGGAAGTTCTGGTTTATGTGAGTGAACGCATGGCGGAAGCGCTCCCGGGACCGGCGCTTGATCTCGGTCAGGGCTTCATCGGTCATCCTTATCGACTCGAGGATGTCGCTGCGCTGCGCGGTGAGGAACCGGAAGCGCCCGTCGGTCTCCTCAAGCTCTTCGACCGCCATCATATTCACCGGACCCATCTCGTCCAGCTTTATTCGCAACTTGTCCATTCGGGTTCTGGCAGCCTCGATGTCGGATGACGGTTGTGCGCTTCTGTCCTCGGCGCCCCCTTCGTCGTCGTCCGATGACTCTTCGCTCTCCGGGACCGCGGAAAGCTCCTGGGCGGCCGCGCGCATCAACTCAACGCTCGTCACCACGTCTTCGAGCGTCATAGCCAGCTCGGCATAGCAGGTACGAGTCAGGTGTTCGGCGTCGGATTGAATGCGTGCACGGTCGACCTCGATCTGGCCGCGCCGGTCGTGAGCTGCCGACCCGAGCTGTCTTAACTCGCTCAGCGCCGCCTCAAGCTCGTCCGTTCGCGTGCGCGCCGAGGTGAGCGCCAGAGCCACACCCTCGATCTCCTCGCCCAGAGTTGCGCGCTCAGCCTCCATTCGCCCCAGCAGTTCTTCGGCCTCGGCGCGAGAAGCAGTCAACTGTTCGATGCGGCCGTGGCCTTCGTACATCTCAAACTTGTTGCGATTGATCCGCGATCGAAGCTCTTCGGCTTCATTCTCGACTCTGCGCAGTTCTGACTTAGC
>JBGPFL010000726.1:0-3518 GCA_041483295.1 Blastocatellia bacterium
ACCGGATCGAAAGTATAATGTTCGCCTTCAAAAACTCGCTCGGCGTCGAGTGTACCTACTGCCACGTCAAGGACCAGTTTGAGAAGGACGACAAGACGACAAAGCAGACGGCGCGCAAGATGATCTCGATCGTGCGCGATTCCAACGCCAAGTTGGGCGCTGCCCGGGTTTCGTGTTTCACCTGTCACCGCGGCCAACCACGCCCAGCGGAGTAATAGCCGCGAAAAGGCAAAGGGAACAATGACGGGATTCTTGTTTTGAGCTTTGGTGCCTCTTCGCGGCTTCTGATCTCCCGAAGGCACACCAGAGGAATGTTTGAACCTGGATAGCCGCAGAGGAGCAGCCGCGAAAAGACGCAATGGCCGGATTCTTGTTTTGGGCTATTCGTGCCGGTTCGCGACCTCTGATCCCAAAGAGGAGGAGCAATGCCACGAGCGACGAAGCGAAGGTCTAAACGAACGGTCCCGTATGCGTGTTTGTTACTGGCGGCTCTGGTCTTTATGTCGATCCCAAACGATCCCTCACACTCCGACGACGCCAATCGCGTGGCACAGCCAAAGGCGGGGCGCTCGGTAGTGCGCGCGCAGCACGGGATGGTGGCGTCGAGCCAGCCGCTCGCGTCGCAAGCCGGCCTCGAGATACTCAAGCGAGGGGGCAATGCCGTCGATGCCGCAATCGCAATGGCCGCGGTGCTCAACGTCACTGAGCCGATGATGACCGGCATCGGCGGAGACATGTTCGCGCTGGTCTACTGGGCGAAGACCGGAGAGTTAAAAGGTCTCAATGCGAGCGGCCGCGCCCCGCGCGCGCTGACGCTCGACTACTTCGCTAAGAAGGGAATCACCAGCATGCCCACTGCCGGAATGGAAACTGTAACCGTCCCCGGCGCCTTCGATGGGTGGGTGACGTTGGTCGACAGGTACGGGACGATGAAGCTCCCCGACCTGCTGGCGCCAGCCATAGCCTACGCCGAGGACGGATTTCCGGTAATGGAAAAGACAGCGGAAGACTGGCAGGTTGAGGTTCCTAAGCTACAGAGGAGCCCGGCTGCCGCGGCGAACTATCTGCTTGAGGGACGCGCCCCGCGCGCGGGCGAGATCTTCAGGCAGAAGAACCTCGCCAACACCTTTCGCATACTTGCCCGAGGGGGCCGCGACGCCTTCTACAAGGGCGAGATCGCCCGCTCGATCGCCGACTACTGCAGGAAGAACGGCGGCTTCATCACCACCGAGGATCTTGGGGCACATCACTCGGATTGGGTCGAGCCAATCGCGACCACGTATCGCGGCTACAAGGTCTATGAAATTCCTCCCAACGGACAGGGCCTGACAGCGTTGCTGACGCTGAACATACTCGAAGGCTTCGATCTGAAGGCGATGAGCGCGCAGCCGGACCTCTACTATCACACATTGATCGAGGCGACCAAGCTCGCGTTCGCCGACCGGAATCGTTATATCGCCGATCCTGCCTTCGCGAAGGTTCCAACCGCTGAGTTGCTGTCGAAAGAATATGCAGCTAAACGGCGCGCGCTGATCGACCCGACGCGCGCTATCGAGTCTCCAACTCCCGGAAGCGTGCTCGACAAAGGAGACACGACCTATCTGACTGTAGTCGACAAAGATGGCAACGCCGTTTCGTTTATCAATAGCCTCTTTGAGTCTTTTGGATCTGGAGTCGTAGTGGGCGACACGGGGATCGTGTTGCACAGTCGCGGCACCGGTTTTTCCCTCGACCCCAATCACCCCAATCGTCTCGAGCCGGGGAAGCGGCCATTTCACACGATAATCCCGGCAATGGTCTTCAAGGACGGCAAGCTTCTCATGTCCTTCGGCGTGATGGGCGGGGCGATTCAACCTCAGGGACATGTGCAGGTGCTGGTCAATCTTATAGACCGCCGCATGAATGTACAGCAGGCCATTGAAGCTCCCCGATACAGATACATAAACGGTAACGGAGTGCTGCTGGAGGATGAACTCACCGACGCCGTAATCAGCCGCTTGATTGAAAGGGGACACCGACGAACGCGCCCGGATGCCGGCTACACCGTGAGAGCTCAAATGGGAGGCGGACAGGCGATCATGATCGACTTTGCAACCGGAACGCTGATGGGTGGTTCCGACCCTCGCAAGGATGGATTGGCGCTCGGGTACTGAAGGGAGAGTGGGAGAAGGGGAGAAGGGGAGAAGGGTTACGTGGGTGAATGGGAGAGTGAAGCATGACTGAGAAGGACGAAACCAAGAGCACCGACAGCAACGTTCACATGGTAGTACTGGACACGGGGATCGGCGACATGCCGTTTGGCTGCCAGGAACTGCTCACGGACGAACAGGCGGACCATAAGCGAGAGGCGCTCCGCTATTTCAAAGAAGCCTACGAGGCCCAGATGCGAGGTGAGCTTGATGAAGCGGCAGACCTCTACAAGCAATCGCTTGACGCCTACTCCACTGCCGAGGCGCATACCTTCCTCGGATGGACTTACAGCTTCATGGGATTGACCGACCAGGCGATTGAGCAGTGTCAACAGGCGATCGAGGTTGACCCGGACTTCGGCAAC
The DNA here is from genome assembly GCA_041483295.1 of Blastocatellia bacterium. Lineage (GTDB taxonomy): Bacteria > Acidobacteriota > Blastocatellia > UBA7656 > UBA7656 > DASYSA01. The sequence goes on from JBGPFL010000726.1 coordinate 2,555, forward strand.
CCGTATAACGACATCGGCGCCTACTTGATTGAGAAGGGCGAGTATTACGGCGCGATTGATTGGCTCGAGCGCGCAAAGACCGCCAGCCGATATGAAGCGTACTTCTATCCCCATTTCAATCTCGGCCGGGTCTACGAAAAGCTCAAAAGGCCAATGCATGCGATGCGAGAGTACAAGGCCGCGGTCGATCTGAATCCACGATACGCGCTGGCCGTTCGAGCTTTTAGAAGGCTGCAGAGCACGCTGAACTGAGGACTGATTCATGGACGGTTTAAGCCCCCGCGGCGGTTGGATAGAAGTAATCACCGGCGGTATGTTCAGCGGCAAGAGCGAAGAATTGATTCGCCGCGTCCGCCGCGCCGAGATTGCCCGCCAGCGCGTTCAGTTATTCAAGCCTGCTGTCGATAATCGCTTCGATGGGAAGCGGATCGTCACGCGCGACAATCGCGGCATCGATGCCCTGGTCAGCAGCGACGCCGCCGAACTGCGTTCGAGTGTTGTCATAGGCGTGAGAGTAGTAGGTATCGATGAGGTCCAGTTCTTCGACGACTGCATTGTCGACGTGTGCATGGAGCTTGCCGACGCAGGGGTGAGAGTGATCGCAGCCGGCCTCGACCAGGATTACCTCCGCCGTCCGTTCGGGCCAATGCCTCATCTCCTCGCCGTGGCCGAATACGTCTCCAAGATGCATGCCGTTTGTGTTCGCTGCGGCGGACCCGCGCATTACACCCAGCGCGTCTCGGGAGGCGACTCGCAGATCGAAATCGGAGACGGCTCGTACGAGGCTCGCTGCCGCATGTGCTACGAACCCTACAAGGCGAAAGTGGAACAGATCAGAAGTGCGTGATGCGTGATGCGTGATGCGTGATCCGTTTTGAGTTGAAGGTTGATCCCAAGCACAGGAGTCGCATCGCACACATCAATCAGCAATAGTTAGCCGGCATAGCTCACGCATCACGCATCA
>JBGPFL010000727.1:0-3514 GCA_041483295.1 Blastocatellia bacterium
GCGCTATGGATGAGCACAAAAGAGCGCTGGCAATTCGAGAAGAGTTGTATGCGGCCGATCCGAGTGATATCCAATCCCGACGCGATCTGGCCATCAGCTACTTCGAAATAGGTGAGTCTTTCTCCCACCTTGAAGATTTTACCGGCGCCCTGGAGAGCCGCCTCAAGATGCTGCCCATCTTCGAGTCGCTGATGGCGGCCGACCCTTCAAACGAAAATCACCGCCGCAACGTCGCGCTGAGCTATAAGAAGCTGGGCGGCAACCTCGCCAGGATCGAGCGATTCGATGAAGCACTCGTGTATTACCAGAAGGCTCTCGAAATGGACGAGGCGGCGCTTTCAGCCGACCCGGCTAATGCGAGGAAGCGCATGGACCTCTCGTACAGCGTGAGCGACTATGGGTTCGTTCTCGCTCACGCGGGCAAACCCGACAAGGCGCTGGAAAGCTATCGAAGGGCGCTCCAAATGCGCGAGGAGCTGGTGGCCGCTGACCCCAAAGACGAGCGCGCGCGCAGCAGCCTCGCCACCACTTACGAGAGGCTCGGCTGGGTGCTATCGACGATGGGTAACCTCACCTTGTCCATTGATCACTGGCGGAAAGGGATTGCGATCCGCGAGGCAATGATCGCCGCGAACCCCGGAAACGTTCCAAACCGGGCCGATCTGGGCGGATCGTATGCCGGTGTCGCAAACGCGTTTGCTCTGGTGGCTGGCGCACCCGGAACGCCGGCGAGAGAGCGAGCCGAGGACCTGCGCGAGGCGGGGTCCTGGTATCAACGGAGCCTCGACTTCCTGGCCGACCTCGCCCGCGAGAAGGGCGAGAAGGCTGTCTCGGCGTCTTTTGTCAAAGAGACCAAGGCTAGCCTTGCCCGGTGCGAAGAGGATCTCAAGAAAAAGTGACTCGCGAGAGACTGCAATCGCGGCAAGAGTGCGACAGGAGCGGCTGTGACTCTACTATATCGGATCGGTGTCCTTTCCCTGCTGTGTGGACACGGGGATACGTTCAGGAGGCTCCATCAGGCTGGTCGTGCCTTCGGTGACAGAGGCAGGTTGGCCCGCAATCGCTGCTCTGTCGTCTGCGGAGATGGCAGTCTGAAGGTCGGTTTCGACCTCCTGGCTTGGCGCTTTAGGGTGAAGCGTTCGTTGCAAACGTCGCAGTCCGGTTAACAGGAAGATCAAGGCCTGCAGCCCACCGAGCGAGAGCAGGACCCACCCGACGTTGACCAATGACACGTGGCTGCTCTGAATCATTGGCAGCGTAACGACAACGCTCAGAACGGCGATGACCAGGCCGAGGATGATCTCCTGTTGTGAGGAGCTGACACCGGCAGTGAGCCTCATTATTTCGATCTCGCCAGGCAGCTTGTTCCGAGCGACCGGCGCGCCGCACGACCTGCAAAACCGCACAGCCCCGCTGTTTTCTGTGCCACAGGGTGGACAGACCGTAGGGTTCAGTGGCCTGGCCACCACGGCAATGATAGCCTCGGCTTCCCGCTCGAGCGCCTGCCTGTCGCCCTGGGTGAACAGGTAGGGAACTGCGTAGTCGAAGGTCGCCAATGTTGAAACCGGGCTTATGGGCTTCAAACCAACCGTCAGTCGAGCATCGCAGTCAAGCATGGTCGAGACCCAGACATTTCTGGTCTTATCGCGCTTGGCCTGTATCGGCGTGTCCCCCAAGACGATATAGTTGAAGTCTTCAAGGACATCGCACAGTCTGCTGCGGACCGTAGCGACGTCCCCAGGGATAACTCTCCTGAAGTGATGTTCCGGATAAGCTCCAAGGCCGCCAGTGCTCATGAGACTTCGTGCTCCCGAGGCGCTGAGTGCTGAGTTCTGAGTTCTGAGTTCTGAGCGCTGAGTTCCAAGTAGCGCACAAGACTCGGTAGTCAGGACTCAGGACTCGGCACTCTCCTACTGTCGAGCAGAATTGTAACCGGGCCGTCATTTGTAAGGCTCACTCGCATCATGGCCTGAAACACGCCGGTTTCGACTTTGATCCCCTGTTGCTTCACTCGATCGACGAAGTATTCGTAGAGCGCATTCGCTTTCACTGGCTCGGCAGCCTCGGTGTAAGAGGGACGGCGCCCTCGACGTACGTCCCCATACAATGTGAACTGTGACACGACCAGCATCCCACCAGCGACGTCCAGAAGTGAGCGATTCATCTTGCCCATCTCATCGTCGAAGATGCGAAGTCTTGCGGTCTTTTCCGCCAGGTAATCTGCATCTTCGCCCGAATCGTCGCGCGCAACTCCAAGCAGTACCAAAAGGCCAGGTCCAATCTCGCCGACGACCTCGCCGGCCACCGAAACCTGTGCTTCAGTCACTCGTTGTACCACGGCTCGCATGGAGCCTCAGTGTGCCTCAGATTGGCTGCCTATGCCAAATCCGATTTGCGGCATCGCCCCCCGAATCGCGCACAGGACCTCGTAACGCCGACTCAGGACTCAGCACTCAGCACTACTCATCTAATCTCGCCGAAACTCAGGTTGAGGATCGGGTACTCTTTCCAGTCCTTGTAGTCATAGTGCCACCACTCGGGCTCGTAGACCGCGAATCCCTCGGCCTCCATCGCGGACCGCAGAAGGTTTCGCAGATTGCGACTCTCTACGGTCCCACCTTCATAGTTGATGTGAGACCGATCGCTCATCTCGTCATACTCGCCCGGCATAGTGACCGGCTTTCCGGTCTTAAGCTCGAACATCGTGAGGTCCACTGCGCAACCGCGATTGTGCTTTGAGCCTTGACTGGGATCGGCGACGAATATCTTCTTGTCATCCGGAGTCGCGTCCCAAAAGATCTTTGTCACCGACCACGGCCTGTAACCATCGAACACCAACAGACCATAGCCCTTCTTGCGTAGAGCCTTGTTTGCGCGAAGCAGCGCCTCTGCCGCCGGGCGTTGAAGAAAAGCGCGCGCCCCTTTGTACACAGGCCGCCCGAGGAAGTTATTAGAGGTAGCGTACCGGATGTCGAGTCGAATCGTAGGATCGAGTCTGTTCAACTCGACGAGGTCGGGCTTCCGGAAAGGGCCTGCTTCCCTTGGCGGCTCCTGCGACAAAGCGGCCCACGAAGCAAGAGCCAGGACCAGCAATCCAACATACATCAATTGCCCACGAGTCGGATTCATTGTCTCTCGCTGTGTGAACATCGCGATCAGCGTAAGAGTTCAAGCTTTGGGTTGCTGTTTGCCAGAGCTACCTAAGAGTTGAACTCTGAACCTTCCATCATCTTTGAACTGACTGCCCACACATCACTCGATTAGCGGTCCCAGTCTCCGCAGTATCTCATCTTTTGGATGAGCGCCGACCAACCGCTCGATCTCAACCCCATCCTTCAGGACCAGTAGGGTCGGTATGCTGCGTACGCCGAACCGCGAAGCTGTCTGCTGGTTTTCATCGGTGTTGAGCTTTCCCACCCTCACGCGGCCTGCCAGGTCCGACGCGAGTTCCTCGATGATGGGCGCAATCATCCTGCACGGGGGACACCAGGGCGCCCACATGTCGAGCAGAACC
>JBGPFL010000728.1:0-3508 GCA_041483295.1 Blastocatellia bacterium
CACGCTTGGGATCACCTGCAATGTCAAGCTCGTCGGCCCCCGGGAGATCGAGCGAAGCGAAGGTAAGGCGGCGCGCGTTGTCGATAAACGAAAGCTGTAGCAGGCGCTTTCCGTACGCCCGGCTCTTGCGTTCTTGAAGGGTGAAAAGAGGACACGATGAAACTTGAAACGATGTTTTTCGAGAAGGACGGGAGAATCGGCTGCTTGACGCTAAACCGTCCGCAGATACTTAACGCGATGAACTACCAGGGCTCGCTCGACCTCAATCGAGCAGCTGAGATGATTCGCGACGACCCGGATGTCCGGCTTGTGCTCATTCGGGGCACGGGTCGTGCCTTCTGTACCGGCATTGACCTGAAGCAGCTCGCGGCGGGTGAGACACCGCACCAGTACTACGAGAACTGGGACCGGGCGCTTAGAATCCTCGAGCAGGCCGAGAAGATCTTGATATGCGCGATGCACGGTTACGCTCTCGGGGGAGGATTGCAGTTGGCACTGGCTTGTGACATCCGGATCGGGACCGAGGACTGCAAGCTTGGTCTGCCGGCCATCAAAGAGGGCATCGTACCCGGGTTGGGTACCTTTCGACTGCCGCGCTACATTGGGCTTGGCCGGGCAAAGTGGATGGCGTTGTCTGGGGAGAATATCGATGGCCGCCGGGCCTATGAAATCGGGCTGATAGACCACATTGTGAAAGGCGCAACGTTCGATGCGGAGGTCAACGCCCTGGTGGAGAAGTACTCGCGTGTCTGCTCTGAGGGCACGCGTCAGTCGAAGATGCTGCTGAACATGCCCTTTGACATGCCGCACGGGCAATTCTTTGAGGAGTATCTTCGAAGGCAGCGAATAGCTTTGGCGTCGCCTGACCACGAGGCGGCGATGTCGGCGTATCGCGAGGGTCGCGACCCTGATTTCTCGGCTTGAGGTCCAGCGACTCTGGCAGGAGTACGTATGAGAGTATTGCTGTCTGTGATTGCTTGTCTGGTGGCCGCGTCTCCATTCCCCAAGCTTGTTTTCGTCAACGACTCACTCGCCGACTTCACCACGGAGATCAAGCAGATTACTTTCGGCCCGAAGCATCACTTCTTCGGCTACATCGGGCATGTGCAGACGATTCCGTGGAACCGAACCGGGCGTTTTGTGCTTACGCTGCAAACTGACTTTCAGAGCCGAATGCCTGAGATGGGAGAGGCGGCTGACATTGTCCTTCTCGACGCGCGGAACCATTACGCCGCAAGGGTCGTTGACCGTACGCGGGCATGGAATTTCCAACAGGGGACCATGCTCTACTGGAATCCGGCGGCTTCCGAGACGCAGTTTTTCTTCAATGACCGGGACCCGAAGACAGGTGAGGTGTTCTGCGTACTGTTCGACATATCCAAGGGTAAGAACGGTGCGCGCCTCGCCGAGTTCCGCTTCGCGGACACGCCGATCGGCAACAGCGGCGTGGCGCAGCGCGGGGGTTGGTTTCTGGGCATTAACTACGGACGGCTCGCGCGGTTACGCCCGGTGACCGGGTATCCGGGGGCACATGATTGGACCGTGGGCCAGAAACACCCGACCGACGATGGCATCTTCAAGGTCAACACAGCGACGAAGGAGAAGCGCTTGCTCGTCTCATTCAAGCAACTGGCTGACGCGTTGCGCGCCACCCATCCGGCCGTAGACGAGAAGGCACTCTTCATCAACCATACGCTCTGGAGCCGCGACGACGGCCGCATCTTCTTCTTCGTCCGCGGTGATTTCGAGGTGCGCGAGCAGCGCCTGGATGTGCCATTCACGATGAAGGCAGACGGCACGGATCTCCGCCCACTGGCCATGCATATCGGTGGGCATCCCGAGTGGGAATCCGGCCAACGCATGATTGGCATAAGAGGTAAGGAACAGATCGTCTTCGACATCGAGCGGCAGCAAGTCGTCGGCACGATCGGCACGCCGGATGTCTTCCCAAACCCCGGCGGCGACATCGCGCTGTCGCCGGACGGCAAATGGTTTGTCAACGGCCACGGCGACAATGGAAAAAACTACTACAACATCCTTCGCCGTTCCGACGGCGCCTGGACGCGAACGGCGGGAGTTGACCAGGGTGGCTACATAACGGGTGAGCTGCGGATCGATCCCTCGCCATGCTGGAATCGTGATAGCACGCAGATACTGATTGCGGGCATCGCCAACGATGACCAGAAAACGAGGCAGCTATACGTCATCACGGTTAAGCGCAACAGCAAACCATGACCGTCGCGACCTGCTGTCGGAGTCTGTTCTGATTTGAGGCCGCGGCCGGCTCAATCACGATGAGGACTGCGGATGCCACAAGGGCTGCGACGATCATGCGTCAGTTGCACCTGCGGCGTCCGAAGACGCTTTCAGGGCCGCCTGTTAGTTGTCAATGCCGTTGTGGGCGGCATAGTAGTCGAAGCGAGTCGTTCGAAGACAGTCCGTCAGATTTGTCAGATCGTTCACGATGAAGTACGCAGACACCCTAACCGGACCGCCGTTCACCGCGAAACGGGAAGACTCAATGACTCAGCGATAGGAGGGTCGCCCCGCGGTAAGAGATAAAGGTCGATAGAGAGTTTAGGATAGGAAGAATGCTTCGCGATTCCTGTCCTGACGTTCATCGCTGCTCGAAAGACCGTTTTCTGATGCATTGTCTGAAACCTGACAGCCTGACGTACCACCTACTGCAATGACTAAAGTTGAAGTGTCGATGGAGGATGCATGACGACTCTGTTGCAGGACCTGCGTTATGGAATTCGAATGCTGCTCAAGAGTCCCGGCTTCAGCCTTCGGCCGCTGTGACCCAGCGGACGCACGAGATCGGAATCCGGATGGCGCTCGGGGCCCGGCAGAGCGATGTGTTGAGTATGATCATACGGCAGGGAATGAAGCTGGCGGTAGTCGGCCTGGTAATCGGACTCGGGGGCGCGTGGCTGGCGACCCGCGCAATGGCGAGTTTACTGTTTGGAGTGAGCGCGACCGACCCGGCGACGTTTGCGGTGATCGCAGTCCTTCTTGCCGTAGTGGCTCTGGGAGCCTGTTTCGTGCCGGCACGCCGCGCGACTAAGGTGGATCCGATGATCGCGCTGAGGTATGAGTAGTGCGGGTTTCTAGTTTCTGGTTTGTGGGTTCAAACGCTTAACTTGAAGTAGCCATATGCAGGGCAACGAACCAGAAACTGGAAACCAGAAACCAGAAACCAAAACACCAGAAACCAAAAACAGTGAGGTTGAAATGGACACGTTCTGGCAAGACTTACGCTACGGGGCGCGGGTTCTAATAAAGAATCCCGGTTTCACCGCCGTCGCCGTGATGACGTTGGCGCTCGGACTGGGTGCTAATACAGCGATATTTTCTTTGACCGATCAGATACTTCTCAGGCTTTTGCCGGTCGACAAACCGGAAGAGTTGGTTGTGCTGCGCTCGCCCGGCCCCAAGAATGGAAGGGTCTGGGCCGATGGAGATGGCGCTGCGTCATTCACTTATCCCCTCTACAAAGAGCTGAGAG
>JBGPFL010000729.1:0-3507 GCA_041483295.1 Blastocatellia bacterium
CACCGTAAGAGTTCGCTTTGCACCTTCGCCCACCGGCTATCTCCACCTTGGCGGCGCGCGCACCGCTCTCTTCAACTGGCTGTTTGCGCGCAAGCACGGCGGCGTCTTCATCCTCCGCATCGAAGACACCGATATCCATCGCTCCTCCCAGGCGATGGTCCAGGGAATACTCGAAGGCTTGCACTGGCTGGGGCTCGATCCCGACGAAGGTCCCTTCCTCCAGTCCTCCTTTGTCGAACAACATCGCGCCGCCGCCCGCCGGCTGGTGAAGGAGGGCAAGGCCTATTACGACTTCACTCCCAAAGAGCAGACCGACGACAAGACAGTAAAGGAAAGAATCGCAGACCGTGCTCGCGCGCAGGAGCAGGCCGGCCGCGAGAGCAATCCATATCGCGACCTGCCATTAGACGAGGCTTTGCGCCGGGTCGAAAGCGGAGAACCGGCGGCCATCAGGCTTAAGGTGGGCGCTCGCGGCGTCTCGCGGTTCGATGATCTGGTCTACGGCCCGCAGGAACGCGACTACTCCGAGATCGAGGACCTGGTTCTCATCCGCACCGACGGGCATCCCCTCTATAACCTCGGCGTAGTGGTGGACGACATCGAGATGCGCATAACTCACGTCATCCGCGGGCAAGACCACCTGACCAACACTCACAAGCAGGTGCTGCTCTACGAAGCATTGGGGGAGCCCGTACCGCAGTTCGCTCACTTGCCGCTGATAATGGCGCCGGGCCGGGAGAAGCTCTCAAAGCGAAAGCATGGCGAAGTGGTGTCGGTCACCACCTACCGGAATCGCGGCTTCGTGCCCGACGCGCTGGTGAATTTCCTGGCTTTACTTGGCTGGTCCCCTGGCGCCGACCAGGAAATAATGTCGCGACAGGAGCTGATTGAAAAATTCTCACTTGAAGCCGTCAACAAGTCTTCCGCGGTCTTCAACTTCAGTGAGACCGACTCTCGCGAGTGGACCGACCCGAAGGCGCTATGGATGAATGGCGAGTACCTGAAAGCGCTGCCGATCGACGAGCTTGTCCCGCTGGTTGCCGGGCATTTGAAAGAGGCCGGGCTCTGGCGCGACGACTACGAAACAGACAAACGTGAGTGGCTGGCGCAAACGGTGGATCTGCTGAGGGCGCGGTATCGGACCACGGTCGACTTCGCGCAGATGGGCCGGCCTTATTTTGCGGATGACTTTGAATACGAGCCGGCAGCGGTGAAGAAGAATTTGAAAGACGAAAAGCTGAAAGATCTGCTGCGGGAACTGGCAGACCGGCTGTCCGCAGTCGATGACTTCACTCACGACAACTCGGAAGCAGCTCTGAGAACTTACTCCGAGGAGCGGGGAGTGAAAGCCGGCCTGTTGATCAATGGAGCTCGGACGGCGCTTACGGGGCAGTCGGTAGGGCCGAGTATGTTCGACATAATGGTGACGCTTGGCCGCGAGCGAACAGTCGAGAGGTTGCGACGCGCAGTCGAGCTGGTGGGCAAGTGATGGGAGGCCCGCTCGTTATTGTCCTGCCACGTCCGCGAGAACGGCGTTCAGATACTGTGTTACAATGACCGAGCAATCAAGATGGAGTTCGGAGAGAATATGGCAAAGAGGTTGAAGGACATCAAGGAGATCAAGCTCGAGCGACCACCGCGGGCCAAGCTGTCGGCGGAAGAGTCACTTAAGCGAACGCAGGAGTTTGACAAGCGGGGGGAGAGATTCATTGCCTCTATCCGAAAAGGCAAGGGTTGAAGTATATCTGCCTGACCTGCCCATACCAGCTTATCAAGATTTGTCAAACGCTCTCGATCAAGAGTTCACATACACCTTCGGCGGCTGTACGATTATTCGTGAACTTGATGGCAGCAATCTCTCGCGGGCTGGCGCAATGCTGCGAGACAAAATTGCCCTGATCTACACGGACACCCAATACGGCTTTAAGGAGAACTTTGGAATCATCTCAAAGTATGCAGATCAACTGAGGGAGGCTGCCTTTCGAGCGTTGCAGGAAGAAGCCATTCTGGTGGTAGTCCTGCAGGTCTACCACTCTATCTGACTTGGTAAACAGAACCTGTGTTCGGATCGGGCATAGCTAACCACAGAGGGAACCCCGTAGCCTCTTGCTATACGGAGCGGTAGAAGATGCTGAGTGATATTCACATGCCAGGAGCCACGTTATGCCGACCTTCGAGATAAGCAGTAATCGCCTTAGTTCAATCGAGCAAACAAACTTCTCAACGGAAAAGGAGCTTCAATCGCTGATTGAGTCAAATCTCGATGTTGTGTTCAACTGCCGATTCGTTGCAACTGAATTCTCGAAAGGGGCACAGCACGCAGGACGAATCGATACGTTGGCTCTTTCCGAAGATAACAGGCTTATCGAAAGGTGGGGGGATGAGCGCCGGACTCGCGGCAATGATATCTCACTCAGTCTGTATTGAGGGTTTCCCCTGAGTTGAGGGTCGCCGAAGGTACTTGAAGAGAGGACGAGCCAGCAGCAGAATCGCCAGCGCAACTCCGAAGCCCAGCGGTATTCGCGTGTCTGCCTTCACCAGCAGCCAGTAGTGCACCGCTCCTCCCGCGGCACTCACGTACACCAACCTGTGCAGTAGATTCCATCGCTTCCCGCCGAGCCGGCGCACCATCGCGTTCGTCGAGGTTATGGCGAGCGGCACCATCAAGAAGAAGCTGAACATTCCAACCAGTATGAATCGCCGCTTCAAGACGTCCTCAGCCACCGCGCCAAAGTTGAATGCCTTGTCGAACCACACATAAGCGGTCAAGTGGAGGAACCCGTAGAAGAATGCGTACAGCCCGATCATCCGGCGGAGTTTCACCAGCCAGTGCAGCCCAAGCAGCTTGCGCAGCGGCGTCACTGCAAGCGTCAACAGCAAGAAGACGAGCGTGAGAGTTCCGGTCGTGTGGGTGAAATACTCAAGCGGATTAGCTCCGAGCCGGTGATAGTAAGCGTCCCAGCCAAGCAGAGCAAGCGGCACCGCGGCATTGACGAACACAACAACCTTCGCAAACTTGATATCTTTCATCGCGACAATGTGCCACTCAATAGAACTTCTTCAGGTCCATCCCTTCGTACAGACTCGCGACCTGGGCCCCATAACCGTTGAAGATCATCGTGTCCCGCCGGCCGAACTCGCCGATGCGCCGCTCCGTAGCCTGACTCCATCGCGGATGATCGACGTTCGGATTCACGTTCGAGTAGAAGCCGTATTCGGTCGGACCTGCTACCGCCCATGTCGTCCGGGGCTGGTGTTCCACAAGTCTGATCGTCACGATGGACTTGATGCTCTTGAAGCCGTACTTCCACGGCACCACCAGCCGAATCGGCGCTCCGTCCTGGGCCGGAAGCGGGTTGCCGTAAAGCCCCGACGCAAGAATCGACAACGGGTGCAGCGCTTCGTCCATCCGCAACCCTTCCACGTAAGGCCAATCGAGTACGCCGCTGCGCTGGTTAGGCATTCTCACCGGATCCAAAAGAGTCACGAACTCGACATACTTTGCCG
>JBGPFL010000730.1:0-3500 GCA_041483295.1 Blastocatellia bacterium
AGTCTATGTCAGCGACCTTGCAGGGAAGCGGCTATGAGGATGTTCGGGTTGTGGCGGGCGAAAAACTGGTCCTACGCGTTCGAGCGCATGACCCCGCAGGCATCACGAAGATATTCGTTCAATGTTTCCAGTTCAGTCTCGTCAGCGCCAACCGGGTTAAGACCGCCGTGGGGGAGGCGTCAATCTCGCCGGATGAGGCCTTTTCGGTGAGTACATTCGATGTCCCGGTGCAGATTCCGGAGAACGCAGCGCTTGGCAAGTGGGGTGTGCAGCTCATCGAATTCACTAACAGCAAAGGCTTCAAGACCGCCTTCTACAGAGGCCAGGGTAAATTTGATAACGTCGCCTTCGAGGTGATTTCGCCGCCGCGCAACGAAGATCGCCCACTGGAGTTCAACGGGGTCGAGATCGCTGAACGCAAACGCTGGGCATGAATAACAGCAAGACACGAAACATCACAGAGTAAACAGGCCGCAACCAAAAGGCTCTTTGGAACGACAGAGACCCTGATGGTCCACGTGATGGGGTCAGGCCCTCGATTTTGCGATTCTGATTTCAATGGCTCCTTTGAACGAGAGAGACCCTCATGGTGTGGCCTGCCGCCGATCTGATCCGCGACGCGCCCCGGTCCGTGTCATCCGCCGCCTCGCCCAAACCTCTTGCAGATAACCCAACAAAAAAGAGAAGCTACTAGGACCTGGAGATATTTTCATGAACCAGATTCTCGAGACGAACCGCCTCACCCTTCGCGAGATGACCATCGCGGATCTCGATTTCATATCCTCGATGCTAGCCCACCCAGAGGTCATGCAGTACTACCCAAAGTGCTATTCGCGGGCAGAGGCCGAAGCGTGGATCCAACGCCAAATAGCTCGTTACAGATCACACGGTCATGGTCTCTGGCTGGTATCAGAAAAGGAAACTAACGAACCTGTTGGGCAGGTTGGCCTTGCGCCGCAAGTGGTCGACGGAGTCGAGGAGCCGGAAGTGGGCTACCTGATCCACCGCCCATTCTGGCGGCGCGGGCTGGCTTCAGAAGCTGCCGCTGCGGTACGCGACTATGCCTTCGGTGTTCTGGCCAAGCCGCGTGTGATCTCGCTCATTCGACCCGAGAATACGCCGTCGCAAGGAGTCGCCCGCAAGATAGGCATGCAACCGGAGAAGCGCACCATGTATGCGGGACTGGAACACATCGTCTTCGCGTTGGCAAAGGCCTGATTGGTTTCTGGTTTCTGGTTTTTGGTTTATTGTCCATGGTTTGTGGTCTATGGTGTCTGAACCATAAACCGGAAACCATAAACCGGAAACCAAAGACGGAGATGTGAGCGATGACAAATTCCTTCAGCACTCCAGCCCATGAAGAGATCTGGCAAATGGTAAAGGAGATAAACGACTCCTGGGTGTCGGGCCGGCCGGAGAACCTGGATAGCTACTTTCACAAAGAGATTGTTTTCGTCGCTCCCGGTTTCTCGCAGCGAATCGAAGGGCGAGCCGCCTGCGTGGACAGCTTTCGCGACTTTTGCGCCAACGCAAAAGTGCGCGACTTCAAACCGGCCGATCCCGCGATTGATATTTGCGACGAGACCGCCATCGCGACCTATACCTTCAAGGTCGAGTATGACCTGAACAACGAGAGCTTCAATGAAGGGGGAAGGGATGTGTGGGTGTTCATTCGCGACAAGGATAAGTGGTTGGCAGTGTGGCGAACAATTATTCCCGCGGATACGAAGTGAATCGTGGCTGGTAATCCCTTCAATCGACGGCGATTCGAGGAGGCCGAAATAGTTCGAGCCTGGTGGGAAACGGACAACGCACAACGAACGTTGAAGCGTCGGAGAATGAGTGCAACCGACGAGTGGGCAACTCACTTGCGAAAAAGTGTTTCAAGCTGGAGCGTGAATAAGCCCCACTCTTAGCTGGACCCCGAGTGGAGTCATCGAGATACCGCACCTTGACCCTCGCGGGGCCCTGAACTAGTATCAATGTTCACCCGTGCCCAGGTTAATCGGAGGTTTTCGAGATGAAGAGAAACATCAACGTCATCTTATCGTGCGCCGTTATGGCACTGTTTGCCGTGCAGGCTCTGCCGCAAGCGGCCCAGCAAGCCACCATCGAACCCGAGACAAAGGCAAAGATCGTACTCCAGTCTCAGCTCAGCTCCAAGCTCAGTGAGGTAGGCGATCCAATCACGGCCGTGCTCTATGAACCCATATACGTCAACGGCCAACTCGTGATGCCACGCGGAACAGAGTTCCGTGGGAGAGTCACGTCGGTGGCGGCGGCGAAGCGTGGGATGAAGGGCGCGCAGATGGGCATCATATTCGAGCGATTCGCAATGCCCTGGGGCGAGGAGCCGGCGTCGGTTATGCTCACCGCGATCGACGATTGGACCGCCAACGAGAAGCTCAAGGCGAATGACGAAGGCAAAGTAAAGGGTGACCGCAACGGCGGGAAGGCTGCCGAAAACGTCCAACGGGGCGGACAGATCGGAGCTGCCGGCGCGGGAGCCGTGATTCTCGGCGGCGCCGCGGCAGGGGCCGGCCCTGGAGTCTATGGGGCCGGAGCAGGCGCGATCGGGGGAGGATTGCTCGCGGGACTTCTGCTCACCAAGGGAAAAGAGGTTCGCCTGCAGCCAGGGGCCATCTTCCGAATCAAGTTCACAAAGCCTCTGACACTACCCGTTATTGAAACGCCCGGGACTTCGCCAAAGCCGATCCTACAGGACCCGCCGGTCTCCTCGGACTCGAGCAAGAAGCCGCCGCAGTAAATATGCAGAGACGACACGGCCTGGCAAAAGGGGGTCGGGGTGATGTGGGAACGCACGAAGCGGGTGATCAACTCTTATCTGGAAGAACTGATCGAACGGTCGACGAGCCCGGACAAGCAAGTTCGACAGATTACGCGCGCCGAGATAGCCCGGCTCAATGAGCTGGAGGTGCAGGCCCGCGGCTCAATCAAGCTTCTGGAGAAGGAGCTTGCTGAAGTAGAGCTAAAGATGCTCGGTGTCGCCGAGCGCGAGAAGATCACCCGCGAGCGGGGAGATGCCGCTGCCGCTACCACTGCGGGGGATGCGCTGATCTCGCTATCGAAGCAGCGAGATCTACTGAAGCAGCAGATCCCGGAGGCTAAGTCTTCCGCTGAACGCGCGAGAAGCCTCCGCGAGGAGCGGCGTCTAGTCGGGGAAGAGCTCGCCAACGAGACCCATCTGACTGCGATGCGCGAAAACGTCGCCGGTATTCAGACTCCTTTCGATCACACCGACCCCTCGGGAACGATTGACGAGATGCGCGGGAGACTGGGTTTGTCAGGACTTCCGACTGTAGATTCTCGTCTTGCAGATGCCGAGCGCGAGTTTGAAGCCGAACGCGCGCACAAAGCGGCGGACGAGTTACTGGCTCGCTATAAGGAGAGTCTGGGCGCCAGCCAGGCCAATAGTGATCTGCAGTCCCAGCGCCCTCCCGCTTCCCCGGTTCAAACGCCCCCTCCTCAGCAGACGAGTC
>JBGPFL010000731.1:0-3496 GCA_041483295.1 Blastocatellia bacterium
CGCGTCGATTCTTGATGAGCCAGTTTGTGACCGGCTCGACCAGCTTGTTATTCGGATCTAAGGCCAGCAGCGCTCGCACGGCAAAGGCGGTTGCTTCGACTCCGCCTTCGGACCAGCGCCAGTAGATACCGTCCTCGCCCCAGTGCGCAGTTGCAATGACGGACTCTTGCGATGCCTGACGGCCCTGCTGGACGACGGAGACGTCCGGCGTCGCGTCGAACTTCACCCCGTTTTCGAGGTTGTCGATAAGGGTCCGGGCCTTCTCCGCGTCGCCGAAGTTATGGGCGCTCAAAGCAAGAAGCGCGCGAGTGTAGGCATTCAGCCGGTCGCGGTTGGTCCAGAGATTGTCGAGAGCTTTCGACTCGAACTCATGAGCTGCGCGGTTGTGCGACGATGCATGGTTGACCGCGAGCGCGTGCAGCATCCAGGCCTGGATGTCGTAATTCAGCTCCTCTTCCACGATCTCTTTTCGCAGATAGTCGACGCCGCGGCGAAGCGCATCGGCCTTCACGTCGATTCCGGCGTCGTGGGACAGAGTGAATCCCCATACGACGTATGCAGTCATGAAGTGGTCGCTGTCGCCAGCCTTCCACCACCCCCAGCCACCGTCAGCGTGTTGAAACGCGTAGAGTCGATCGAGTCCCTGCTTGACCATCTCGTCCAGCTTGCGCAGATCCTTCTCGCCTCGCGGGTGAGTCTGAACCGCGGTCGCAGCCTCGATGCCTCCGAACAAGCGACCCATCACCGTCTCCGGTTTCAGGCCCAGATCCTTCAGCGTTTTTCGCGTTATCACCGCGGGAAGGAAGCGGCTCATAGTCTGCTCGGTGCACCCGTAAGGATAGTCGATCAGGTAGGGCAGGGCATCGAGCATCGTCACCGCCATGCTGGGCGCGATTTGAACGGATAGAGTCGTAGATTCGCGTTTGCGCTCGGCGGGTATGTCGACCTTGATGGTGACGTCATCGCCGCGCAGCTTGCCCGATTTCGTGATGAGCTTCTCGATGCCGTGTTCGTAGACCGCGAAGCTCTTCTCCATTGCGTCGGAGTGTTTGCTTGCGCGAGCCTCGACTTTCAGCTTCGCGTTTCCCGGTTGGGTTACGGCGACCAGCCAGTCGACGCGGGCCTCGCCGTTAGCCGGCACACTGACCGGTCCTTGCTCGCCCTTGACGGGGCGCCCATCCTGAACCAACCCGGTCACGGTCACACCGTCGGCGGCCAGTGTTGGCGCGACATTCATCGCTCGGTCCGTATTGTTGTTGATTACGGCCGAGACGGTGACCGAATCTCCTACGACAAAGAATCGCGGCGCCTGCAGTCGCACGATCAAGGGTTGCTTCGTGCGGGCGGTGGCGTTCGCGATGCCGAATTGGTTTCCCTCAGTCGCGACTCGCGCGGTCGCTGTCCAGCCGGTCAGCGAATCGGGGAACTTAACCTTGACCGTGGCCTTGCCTTCACTGTCGGTGACCAGATCAGGCTGCCAGAGAGCGGTTGCACGGAAGTCGCTGCGGACTTGAACGGCGGGCTCCTGGCCGGGCGGCGGGGGCGGAGCGCTGGGCTCCGGACGCTTGAGGGCGTCCATTTCTTTAAACTCCCTGCCGTTAATCGCAAACTCCGCCACTGCGTCTGATCTGTACTCGTTGACTCCGCTCTTCATCGCAGGCGCGGGTCCCATTCCGCCGCCGCTACCGCGGCCCACGCCCCCCACTTGACCATAGGCCAGTCCGCCTGCCCGTTCCTCATCCTTCTTAAGTCCGGCGATCCGGTCGTCGATCAACTGCTTGTCTGTTCCCTCGACGAGCCTGCTATAGCTTTTCTGTTGAAAGGTGCTGGTGGTCTGAACTCGCTGTTGTCGCTTTGCGCCGTAGTAGAAACGTCGCGGATCGCGGCGTAGTCCTGTTGAATGTAGTAGACCGATTCGTCCACCAGCCCAATCGCTACTTCCGCCGAGACGGGCTTGCCGTCGGCATCCCGCGTCGTGACCGCCAGCAATCCTTCCCCGCGAGGTTGATACTCGGTTCGATCGGGCTTCACTTCCACGTTCAGGAAGTGCTCAACCGGCGGAACAATCATCTGTTTGGTATCGGCGAAGATCTGGCGGTCGCTGACCATCACTGCCTGGAGAAAGACGTTTGGCACGTGCTTATCTTCGATGGGTAACTCGATCAGCTTAACCGTCCCAGTGAGGTGCACGAGCTGGTAGCTGTAGAGGTCATCGCCTTCGACGCTGAACAACACGTATTGATCATTGGTCGGGGCTACCAGCATCACCGGCGCCTTCTGACCTGCGCGGAAGGTGTCCTTGTCTACGATGATCTCCAGACCTCCGTGGCGGTAGCCCAGATCGGTAGTCGCTCCGGTGGCAACCCACACCGAGGTCTCTGCTGTGATAGGAGCGCCCCCGGTGTCCAGGCTGGTCCATGCGACCCGGTAGTAGCCCTCGCGCGCAGCGGTGAAAGTGAACTCTGCGTCGCCCTTCGCGTCGGTCTTTACCGCCTGGGTGAGAACATCTTCGTGCTCGTACCCCTGGAACTTGATCTGCCACGGCTTCGTGCCGGGACTGACCGGGGGAGGGAAGGCTACTCTGCGGCGCGCCTTTAGCTCTTCGCCTTTTACTTCGCGGCCGTTGGGGTCGAGCCACACTTCGTACCAGTAGTCGCGAGTAACTTTGACGCGGCCCTCAACCGAGACCGGCTGATCGTTCGCATCGAGCGCCTTGATGTCGATGCTGACTCTCTCCTGAGGGCGGTAAAGATAGTGCTTCGCTCGCGGATAGACGAAGTACCGCTGGCGGGTCACGCGCACGGTGCTCGATCCTACAACTTCTCGCCTCGATGAATCGTGAACGCGAGCTTCGATGCGATACTCAAAATCCTGCCCGGCGCCGCGTGGAGTGTCGAACACCAGTTTGGCTTTGCCCAGCGCATCGGTCTTCAGAGTCTCGCGCTTGATGATCGGCCCCTGCCCCTGGCCTCTGCGATAGTAGCCCCGCTCAGGAGACAGGTCTTCGTAGTACCACTCGTAGTCGCGCGGTTGATGCCAGTATTGAAAGAAGGGATTCTGATAGACCAGGACTTCGACCGTGGCATTTGCCACCGCGCCGCCGAAGTAGTATTCAGCCTGAATGTTGACCTCAACCTTTTCTCCGAGCCGGTAGGTCTTCTTCTTGCCGTTCTCCTCCGGAGTTTGAACGCTTACTTTATATTCGGGGAGCTTGTATTCTTCGAGCCGGAACAGCACCGCGTTGCCGATCGAGGTGCGCCGATCCAGGGTGTAGAAGTTGACACGGTATTCGCCGAGCGGCATAGCCTCGGTGAGTTCGATGGCTCCCCATGCGCTTCCAAAGGCGTTGAGTTCAGCCTTCGCCTCTTTGATCTTTGCTCCGCGAGGATCGACGACGTCGAACTGGATTGTCTCGTTGTGCGGAGTCACGTAGCGACTGCCCTCATCCCTCCGCGCGACGAACTTCCACTGCGCGGTTTCGCCCGGCCGGTAAGCG
>JBGPFL010000732.1:0-3491 GCA_041483295.1 Blastocatellia bacterium
CACCAGCGTCGTGCCCTTTCGCACATGCTTGGGGTCCAGGCGATTGAGCTTGAGCACCAGGCCGATTCCCTGCTCGCCTAACGTCGACTTAAGGGATGATAAAGACTGCGCATTCGTAATCTGAACGGCGTGGAAGGTTAGAGGTCCTGGCGGGATTTCAGCCTTCACGGGTATGTTCAAAGCTCCAGAAGTGTTCACGGAAGTCAGCAGCATGGTTGGTTCTTGTGGCCGGGCTGATGCGCTCACTGATGCTGGAGGGCGGTTCGGGCCGGCGACAATCAGGAGCACGGCGGCAATTGGCACTGAGGCCCAGAAGAGAGCGGTTGGTTTGTGTTTTGTTTTTTTCATCGAGCGGATTAGATGTTGAGGATTGCTTTTGGTTGCTCATCCGGTTTTAGGCATTCGCGGCAGCAGATCGGGTTGGATAGTATCGGTCTTCAAGCCAGGGTCTCGCTACGGTCATACTGATTGACAGGGGAACCGGGGCGGCGTAAAAACAGCCTTAGGTCAAGAGGTCAGAGATCAGAAGTCAGAGAGAGACATCTGACCTCTGATCTCTGAGTCCTGACTTCTGACCTCTGACCTCTGACTTCTGGCAAGCAACATCCCTTAGTTGAAGAGGAGAATGATGGCTGATGAACCCGAAGGATCTCTGAGCGACGACAAAGCGACCGTACGCTCGCATTCATCCTTCGACCTCGACGCCGGCTCCAATTACGTCTGGACTGCGCGAGTGCGAGGGGACGGCGATAACCGGGCTACAGTGTATGCTCGCAAGCACTTCTTCATAGTTTGTCGGCAGGCCAGCTTCGCAGAGTCAGACCCACATCCCAGCGCGGTGGAGTACTTACTGGGCGCGCTCGGAGGCGACCTGATTAACGGCTTCGCGGCCGGGGCCGCCCGCCGAGGCATAGGCATCTACGCTCTCGAGGCCAGTGTGTCGGGTCGCTTGAACAATCCGCTGATGCTGCTTGGCGTCGTCGGCGAAACGGGACACCCGGGCTTTGAGGCGATTGACGCAACCCTGTACGTGAGCGCGGACGCGGACGACGAGGACCTCGAGGCGGTCTGGCATGAGACCATGGCCCGCTCGCCGCTGGTTAATACTTTGCGACGTTGTGTTACTTTGTCGCTCGAAATGAAAGGTTGTCATTAGTCATTTGTCATTGGTCATTTGTCACTTGTCACTGGTCATTGGTCACTTGTGACTGGTCGTTGGCTGCTGGTCTCGGCCCATTGGTACATGCGCAAATGACAAGTGACAAATGACGAGTGACAAATGACGAGTGACAAATGACAAGTGACAAATGACAAATCGGGCTGTTATAACCCAGTCAAGGAGCGACGCGATGGCATCACCCATTCTTGTCGGAGCTGTTGTCTACGACCCCAAGGTCGTTGTCATCTGGGACATCATAAAAGACTTCTTCAAGAAGGAAGGGTGTCCGATCGATTACGTCTTCTACTCGAACTACGAGTTGCAAGTCGATGCTCTTCTTTCGGGCCACATTCACATAGCGTGGAACTCGCCGCTCGCCTGGGTGGACGCGCAGGCCCGCAGCGGGGGCTCGTGCCGCGCCCTGGCGATGAGAGACACTGACCGAGATCGAGTGACTCACATTGTCGTCCGCCGCGACAGCAAGATTCAAAGCGTGTCAGATCTGCCGGGAAAGACACTGGCGACCGGGGCTGAGGATTCCCCGCAAGCAACGCTACTACCTTTGCACCTGTTGCAGAGTCATGGCTTGATCCCTTATGAAGACTTCAAGGTTCGCCGCTTCGATCTGATGGTAGGGAAACATGGCGATCATGTAGGCGGCGAACTCGAGGCGCTGCGCAGTCTCCAGAACGCAGAGAGCGACGCCTGCGCGATGCTGGACTTGAACTGGGAGCGATGGCGGGCAGACGGCACCGCCGACAGCGCAACCATGACGTCACTGATTACTACTCAGCCTTTCGACCATTGCAATTTTACCGTCCTCGACCGTTTCCCTCGCGAAGATGAAGACCGATGGACGGAAGTGCTCTTCCGCATGAGATACGACAACCCGTCCCACCGGGAGATGATGGACATGGAAGGGCTGAAGGCCTGGATGCCGGGACGTACCTCGGGCTACGCGGCTTTGACTGAAGCCGTCGAGCAGCAGCGCTTCTTCGATTCCGAGTAGCCCATGACGAAAGAGATTCCTCTATTCCCAGTCAGCACTGTTGGCAGTTGGCCGCGATCGCCGGATCTGCTTCGCGCGCAACGGCGCAGGCAACACGGCAACATCAGCGCCGAAGAATTCGAAGGCGTAGCCGACTCTGCAGTCATCGACGCTCTGAGGCTCCAGGAGGCCGCCGGAGTAGACATCGTCACCGACGGCGAACAGCGGCGCGATAACTTCTATTCCTTCGTCGCCGAGAAGCTGGACGGCGTGCGCCTGATGTCGCTCGCAGAGATGCTCGATATCGTCGAAGATAAAGCGGGCTTCGAGCGGATTCTCCAAACACTCGACGTGCCGGCGTATTCGATTAAGAATCCAACCTGCGTAGGACGAGTCTCGCGCCGCGAACCTCTCGCTTTGAACGAATACCTGTTCTTGCGCCGGCATACCGATCTTACGATTAAGGTCCCTTTGCCGGGTCCGTACCTGCTGACGCGTGCAATGTGGGTTAAGGAAGCGACGCGCCTGGTCTATGAGAGCAAGGAGGCCCTGGCTGAAGATGTTGTGGCAATCCTGCGCGACGAGGTCAGTGAACTGCGCCAGGCCGGAGTGGATTTCATTCAGTTCGACGAGCCCGTGCTGACTGAATTGGTTTTCACACAAGGACAGACCCGCACGTTCATGTGCGCCGCGCTCGCCGCGCGCAGGGACCCGGCCGAAGAGCTTGAATTTGCCGTTGAGCTGATCAACCGGGTCGTCGAAGGAGCGGATGATATCCGTACGGGAGTGCACGTTTGCCGAGGCAATTGGAGCCGGCAAGAGCACACGCTCCTGAAGGGATCATATGGTCCACTTGCGCCCTATCTGGCGCGGCTGAACGTGCGACAGCTCGTCCTGGAGTTCGCGACCCCGAGGGCGGGTGAGCTGGCGGCGTTGCTCGATTCGGGGGAGATAAGCAACCGCAAAGAACTCGGACTCGGAGTGATCAATCCTCGAACCGAGGAGGTCGAGAGCGTGAATTCAGTAGTGGAGCGCGCGGAAGAAGCGCTGAAGTATCTTCCGGCGGCGCGAATATTCTTGAATCCGGACTGCGGCTTCGGGACATTCTCGAGCCGCCCGATGAACAGCGTTGAGATTGCTCGAAGAAAGCTGGAGACGATGGCGCAGGCGGCGGCGGTCTTGAGGGGCCGGCACGGAATTGCGGATTGCGGATTGCGGATTGCGGATTGAAGACCATCCCCGTTCGGCAATCCCGGATCTGCATTCCACAATCTCCAATCCGCAATCCGCTATCAACAATCCGCATTTCGCAATCCGCATTCCCCAATCCGCATTCCCCAATCC
>JBGPFL010000733.1:0-3480 GCA_041483295.1 Blastocatellia bacterium
CAGGGCCGGATCACCGGCGGCTTTTCGAAGAAGGCGGCGGAGGACCTGGCACTGACATTGAGGTCGGGCGCCCTGCCTGCAAAGGTCATCTACCTCGAGGAACAGACCGTGGGTCCCTCCCTCGGCGCGGACTCGATCCGCCAGGGGGTCACCGCATCGGTTGCCGGACTGCTGGCGGTTGTGGGTTTCATGCTCTTCTACTATCGCCTGTCGGGCGTAAACGCGGTGCTTGCCCTGGTCCTCAATCTCATCTTGTTGCTGGCGGTCCTGGCGATGCTCGGTGCAACGCTTACGCTACCCGGAATAGCAGGAGTGATTCTTACCATCGGTATGGCGGTGGATTCTAACGTGCTGATCTTTGAGCGCATTCGAGAAGAGATGCGCAACGGCAAAGTTGTGTCCTCAGCGGTTGACGTCGGATTCGGAAAAGCGTTCCTGACGATCATTGACACGCACGTCACTACAATCGTGTCGGCCATCTTTTTGTTCGTATTCGGCACGGGACCGATACGGGGTTTCGCCGTTACTTTGGTGGTGGGTTTGCTGGCCAACCTGTTCACAGCAGTCTTCGTGTCGAGAACAATCTTCATGTGGCATCTCAACCGCAGCGCGCGAGTCGAGACGCTTAGTATATAAGGAAGGATGCGTGATGCGTGATGCGTGATTCGTGACTCTCACGGATCACGGACCACGGATCACGGATCACGAATCACGGATCACGCACTTATGGTTGAACTGTTCAGAAACCCCAAAATAGATTGGATAGGCGCAAAGAAATATTTCATAGGCGTTACGATCTTTCTGCTGATCGTTGGAGCCATCTCGGTTCAGGTTTTTGGATTCTCGCTCGGTGTTGACTTCGCGGGTGGGACGCTGCTGACCGTTCGATTCAAAGAGCAACCTTCGACCGACAGGATTCGCGCGGTGCTTGGCTCAGCGGGAATTGATACGACCAAGGTGATCCTCCAGCCGGTGACCAACAGCCCGAACGAAATGCTGATTCGCTGCCCCCAGCTCGGAGGCGGAACGGAAGCCGAACGCAGGGTTGATGAAGACAAAAGGACCATCACAAGAGCGCTGCAGGCTCTCTCACCTGCCGGGAACGTGGCTGTCGGCAAAGTCAACGTCAACACGATTGACGCGGAGGGCATCGAACAGGAACTGCGCCAGGTCGATCCTTTTGGAATAAACAAACAGTTCTTCGCGGGAGCGCACCCTTATCGGGCGGTTGGTGATCAGATCATCTCCTTCCGCGACTCGCATCAGCAAAAGGGATTCATTACAGACATCAATGCCATTCAGACGCTCACTCTGTCGGCCCCGAACTATCCTGATTTCGATGCCAACAAGGTGAAGCAGGGGCTGTTCGAGCGCCTGTACGCGGGTAAGATCGACCTCAATCTGGTCGGCGTGGCTGAGATCGAAAATGCGCTTGATCGAATCGACCCGCTCGGAGTCGGGGCGGGCGACACCTACAGCAAGGCGGCCAAGGCGATCGGCGAGTACCGCAAGGCCCGCAGGGGCGTGATCAACGATCTGAGTGAGATCCAGGTGCAGGACGTTTCAGCCGACTTGTTGAGCAAGATGGCCCCATCTTTCACCGAAGGCAGTTTCGCTGTAATCTCAGCCGCGGTGGTTGGCCCGCAGGTCGGGGCTGACTTGCGCAACCGCGCGATCTATGTGACGCTGGCGGCTCTGGCGGGAATGCTCATTTATATCGCTTTCAGGTTTCAGTGGATCTCTGGCGTGGCGGCAGTGACGGCAGTGTTCCACGACGTGATGATAACCCTGGGGGTCTTCAGTCTCTTCCACTGGGAGATAAGCCTCACTGTCATAGCAGCGCTGTTGACGCTGGTTGGCTACTCGATGAACGACACCATCGTGATCTTCGACCGCATCCGCGAGAACACGCGGCTGCGGCGCCGCGACAATCTGGTCCAGATCACCAACGATGCGATCAATCAGACTCTCTCGCGTACGGTCATCACATCGGGGCTCACCTTCACATCGGTAATCGCGATAGTGCTATTCGGCGGTGAAGTGCTGAGGGGCTTCGCGCTGGCGCTGACCATAGGAATCATAATAGGGACATACTCTTCAATTGCTGTCGCAAGCCCCATCATGCTTTGGTGGGAATACCTGATCAAGCGCGGCAAGCCGACAAACCCGGCTGCTACAGGGGCGCGCACCGGCGAGCGAAGCATGGCGAAGGTATGACTTTGAGTTGCCTCCCCAAGACGAGGATCTTGCCGACTCCTTCACGGGCTGTCGCGATCCCTTGGCGGTAGGCTCGGCAGCCTCTCTCGGCGGGCGCGCCGGGAACAAAGTGAAACAACCGGTGTCTAAGTCGTTGGAAGCCTGAAAATTTCTTGACTAGATGGGAACCTGAGTAGTAGACTCAGCCGGCTTTCAACCAGACTTAGCACAAATAGTTTATTGATTTACCGGTCAAGTCTGCTGGGTTACCGTTCCGCTCGGAGGCGGGGACTATCAGGTAGTTTGAACGGGTGGCTCGCCGGACCGGCTGCACCCGCACGGCGACTACTCTTCAGAGCCATCGCAATAGCTGGAGGTCACCTTCATGTTTGAGCACCTTGTCGAGTCATCGGCGATAAAGCGAAAAAGCAATAGATGGATTTACTTCACGGTTACGGCAGGCATCTGGGTTACTCTTCTGACGTCTGTGATCGTGTCGGGAATCTGGTACTATGACGCTCAACTGAGTGAGCAGTTCAATGCGCTAACCCTGCTGGCGCCGCCTCCCCCGCCGCCTCCTCCTCCGCCACCGCCTCCACCGGCCGCGGCCGTCAAGGTTGTTAAGGTGGTGACTAATGAAGGATTTGTCGCCTCGGAGAAACCGCCCACAGAGATTAAGAAAGCTTCAGCGGCCCCGCCGGTCATCCAAACTGGCGGCGTGACTGGCGGCGTAGAGGGTGGCGTTCCCGGCGGCGTGCCCGGCGGTGTGCCGGGCGGCGTAGTTGGCGGCCTTCCGGGATCAGTTGGGGCCACCGAGCCTCCGCCTCCTCCTCCGCCGCCTCCTCCTCCGGTGGTACAGAAGGACCCTATTCGCAAGTCGGGCGGCGTCCTCCAGGGGTCGGCCACCAAGAGAGTGCAGCCGAACTATCCGCCCCTCGCGAAAGCCGCACGGGTGGCGGGAGCAGTGGTCGTAGAGGTTACGGTCGATGAGGATGGAGGCGTAATATCAGCGCGGGCGGTCTCAGGCCACCCATTGTTAAAGGACGCAGCAGTTGCCGCAGCAAGGGGGTGGAGGTTCACCCCGACCCAGCTCAGTGGTGTGCCGGTGAAAGTGATTGGTACGATTACGTTCAACTTCACCCTGTAGCCCAAAGCGGGTCCATCGTCTTCGCGAGTCTGAAGCTCAACGCTTCAGGCTCGCGCTCTGAGTATCTAAAACTGATTTGGGAGGGTTTCTAACGATGCTACTTCTTACGAACGTATTGCTGGCGGGCAACAAGCTCG
>JBGPFL010000734.1:0-3478 GCA_041483295.1 Blastocatellia bacterium
ATTTGGCTGTTCGTGGGGTTCGCGTTGTCCTTTGCGATCAAGGTGCCCATGTTCCCGTTTCACACCTGGCTGCCGGACGCACATTACGATGCGCCGACGGCCGGTTCGGTGATACTGGCGGGCGTGCTCCTCAAGATGGGGACGTATGGCTTCATGCGATTCTCGCTTCCGATGTTTCCCGACGCGGCGACCCATCCTCGGGTTCGCCAGGTGATGGTCGTGCTCGCTATCATCGGCATCCTCTATGGCGCGCTTGTGGCAATGGCGCAGAAGGACGTCAAGAAGCTGGTCGCGTATTCCTCGGTTTCACACCTCGGTTTCGTGATGCTGGGCCTGTTTGCGCTCAATCCCAGCGGAATCAACGGCGCGGTGTTGCAGATGATCAATCATGGCATCTCGACCGGCGCGCTGTTCATGCTGGCCGGAATACTCTACGAGCGGCGGCACACTTATGACATCGCGGAGTTCGGAGGATTGGCCAATGTGATGCCAACCTTCTCGACCATATTCCTGGTAGTGACATTGTCGTCGCTTGGTCTTCCGCTGATGAACAACTTCATCGGCGAGTTCTTGACCATCAGAGGCGCATTCGAGGCCAAAGTCGTGTGGGGCGCCCTGGCGACGCTTGGCATAATCCTCGGCGCCGCTTACATGCTCTGGCTCTACCAGCGAGTCTTCTTCGGGCCGGTGACGAACAAGGCCAATGAGGGACTGGCTGACCTGGATAAGCGAGAAGCTTGGCAGTTCGCGCCGCTGATCGTGTTGATCTTCTGGATCGGGGTTTATCCCAAACCTTTGTTGGACTACATCGAGCCGTCGACGAATGCGGTGGTGGCGCAGGTGCAGCCGGGTTACTTCAAAGGGACGGCTGTCGAGCCGTCCCACGTTGCAAGCGACAAGCCGGCGACGAGCGCCGAAGTCGCACAAGATCGTTAGGGGTTTGTGGTTTATGGTTTGTGGTCTATGGTTCTACAGTCTCGAGGTCTTGGTCCGTTGAACCAGAAACCACAAACCCTAAACCAGAAACCATAAACCAACCTTATGCAAGCAAGCACCGATTTCCAGCTGATCGCCCGCCAGACCGGACAGCTCATCATGCCCGAAGTCATACTGACGCTGTTCGCCTGCGCCGCGTTGGTGCTCGACGTGATGCTGCCCCGGGACCGCAAGCGCATCGTCGCCTGGCTGAGCCTCGCCGGCGTCGGCTTTGCGCTTGTATCGCTCGGCATGCTCTATTTCGCAGCCGGCGGCGGTTCACTCACCGCGCGCACCGGCTTCTTCGATATGATAGTCATCGACAGCTACGCCGTCGTGTTCAAACTGATCTTCCTGATCGGCGCGGGGCTGTCGATACTCCTGTCGATCAAGTACCTCGACATAGAAGACGAGCAACGAGGCGAGTACTATGCGCTGATTCTGTTTTCCGTTGTCGGCATGATGTTCATGGCTTCGGGAATCGATCTGCTCTCTTTGTTCATCTCGCTCGAGCTGATGGCGATATCGGTCTACATTCTGGTTGGGTTCTTCAAGCGAGACAAGCGATCAAACGAAGCGTCGATGAAGTACTTCCTCCTCGGCGCGTTCTCCTCCGGCGTGTTGCTCTATGGCATCTCGATGATCTACGGGCTTACCGGCACAACCAACCTGGGAAACATCGCTGCTGCAATTCCGAAGGTAATCGCGCTTGGCACGCTTGAAACATCCACTGGAACAGTGTTCATAGATCAGCGATACCTCTTGCTGATGTCGGTGGTCCTGATGGCGGCAGGGATGTTCTTCAAAGTCGCGGTCGTTCCATTCCACATGTGGGCGCCGGACGCTTATGAAGGCGCGCCGACTTCGATAACCGCCTTTATGTCGGTCGGCGTGAAGGCCGCGAGCTTCGCTATGTTCGGCCGGCTGTTTCTCTACGGCCTGCCGGGCTTGCGCAGCACGATGGCCGGGGACCCCGCTAACAACATTGCTTCGCTGCCGGGATGGGCCTTGCTGCTGGGCGTAGCGGCAGCCATAACGATAGTGTGGGGGAGTCTCGGCGCGCTGACTCAACAGAATACGAAGCGACTTCTTGCTTACTCGTCCATTTCCCATGCCGGCTTCACGCTGCTCGGACTTGTCGCCGGCAATCAGACCGGCTACACCGGATTCATTATTTATCTCTTCGTGTACACGGTGATGAACCTCGGAGTCTTCGGCTGCATCATTGCATTGCGTCGCCGCGGGATCATCGGCGACCGCATGGATGACTTCAACGGGCTGATGGGCAAAGCGCCGTGGCTCACAGTGATGATGACGATCTTCTTGCTGTCGCTTGGAGGCATCCCCCCAACAGCCGGATTCATAGGCAAGCTATGGCTTTTCATGGGATTAGTGGAGACTGGAAACCCCTGGCTCATTCGGCTGGCGATTCTGGCGTCGGTGATGACTGTCGTGTCCCTTTTCTACTACCTCCGGTTCATCGTGGCGATGTACATCAAACCCGAGACGGAGACTCAGCCGGTCAAGGTCGCGCCTTCGCTTCAGGTTGTGCTGGGCGCTGCGGCCCTGTTCGTCATTCTGGCGGGGATCTTCCCTCAACGAATAATAGGACTGACGCAGAAAGCGGCAAGCTCTCAGGGCATCACCGTGGAGCAGAAGGCTGTTAAGGGAGCTGAGGAACCCGCGGCCCCTTCTCCCGCGCGACGGCCAGTCCCAGCCCCGCCGCGATGACGTATGGCCGGGGATGATGACAACCAGGATGGCGGGGTAAGCTGGCGCAAGGCAGTCGGGATGGCAGGGCTCGCGCTGGGCATTCCGTGGATGATAGCAGTGCCCGCTTTAGTGGGCTGGTATGTCGATAAGCACTATGGCACGCAGCCTCTCTGGTTTCTCGTCGGCCTCATCCTCGGATTAATCGGCACCGCATTGGACATCTACAAACTTCTCAAGCGCCTCGGCCAATTCAAGTGACTGCTCGCTCGATCTCGTGCACCCTCTCAACAGCCTGGGGAGCGTGCTTTCAAGCATCGTCAAAGCCGCGGGAGTCAGCCCGGGCTGGCTTCCTTTCAACCTAACACGAAGATAGTGTGTAAAGCGGCTCAACCCGGAGATCACGGCTCCTGTGACACTACAATCGGGTGTTTCGACAGGGAGAGCTCTTCACCAAATACCGCTTCAAGTACTCACGATCACTTTGAGCGAGATTGTAAATCAGATTCAATGCCCATATAATCCGGCCGCGGTTTAGTCCAACGGGTTCTTTGCGTGATGTTCGCCGCCGAACCAGTGTGGGCGCCTCCGGCCAGTTCTACACGGCGGCGAAACCACGCAAAGAACCTTATTCGTTGGGCCGACAGGGAGAGAGGTGAATGGTGGGCTCACGGGTGAAAGTTGGACTCGGGGTTGGCGCGGCTCTTTCGGGTGTGGGCGTCGCATTTGTCGCGGTCAGCGTGTTCAGCCAGATGACGATCAACCAATTCAAAGACTTGTCTGAGGGTCTTCA
>JBGPFL010000735.1:0-3475 GCA_041483295.1 Blastocatellia bacterium
CGGGATCGCCCAGATCGCGACCTGCCATCCGGCAAACCTCAATGATGCCGCCGGGCTTGCAACCCTTGCCGACTCGCTTGACGCTGACCTGACTGTGATCGGGCCCGAAGCGCCCCTGGTTGCGGGCGTGGCCGAAGCATTCCACGAGCGACGACTGAAAGTAATCGGACCGTCCAGCGATGCGGCGCAGTTGGAGGGCAGCAAGATATTCGCCAAGGAATTCATGGCTCGCCATTCTATTCCGACGGCGCGCTTCACAATCTGTCGCTCGCCTGAGGAGGCTGGGGAAGCGCTGGACCGCGATTACAACTTACCGGTTGTGGTCAAGGCTGACGGCCTCGCTGCCGGCAAAGGCGTCCGCATACCGGCCGACCGCCGAGAGTTTGATGAGGCCATCAATGCACTGATGGTCGAACGAGTCTTCGGCGACGCGGGCGCTGCCGTGGTCCTCGAAGAATGCCTGGTCGGGCGCGAGGCGTCGCTGATGATCTTCACCGACGGGCGGGACTATCAGGTCATAGCGCCGGCGCAGGACTACAAGCGCGCCCAGGATGGAGACCTGGGGCCAAACACGGGCGGTATGGGGTCGTTTTCGACCCCGGCTCTCATTGACAGCGCCACGCTCGAACGCATCGCGCGTGAAATTGTCGAACCTACGCTTGAGGGCATGGCCGGCGAGGATCGTCCCTTCCGGGGCGTGCTCTACACCGGGTTGATGCTGACCGCCCAGGGGCCGATGGTGATCGAGTACAACGCGCGACTGGGCGACCCGGAAACACAGGCTGTGCTGATGAGGCTGGACAGCGATCTGGTCGAGATATTCGACGCGATACTCGCTGAGCGCATCGGGTCGTTGCCGCTGAACTGGAGCACGGACTCATCGGTCTGCATCGTAGCCGCGTCCGCTGGATACCCAGGCCCGTTCGAAAAGGGAAAGTCGATAACAGGGCTCGCTGACGCCGGCGGAGTTGAAGGGGTTGTAGTCTTCCATTCGGGTACGGCTCGCGATGAACAGGGAGGGTTTACAACAGCCGGCGGCCGCGTCCTTGGAGTGGCCGCCCGCGCAGCAACTCTCGAGGAGTCGTGCTCGCGGGCCTACGACGCAATAAGCCGAATAGACTTTGATGGAATGCGCTATCGAAGGGACATCGGGCAGGTGTGAGGTGTCCGGTGTGAGGTGTCAGGTGTCACGTGTCAGGTGTCACGTGAGACTCACGCCTTGATGCCTGACACCTGGCACCTCACACCTCACCCCTCACCCCTGACCCCTGACCCCTGACATGCGTTCCTCATCACTCAAACCCGAGCGCACCTTCGCCTCGGTTCGCGCGACTAACTCCGAGATGTTCGGTCGCGAGTAGCCTGCCGTGTTGATTGGCTCATGTATTGTGACGTAGATCGTCGAGGGAAGGATCTTGACCTCTCCCTTGGGCATGATCGTACTGCTGCCGGATATGGACACCGGCACGATCGGAACCCCAGCTTCGATCGCCATCATAAACGCGCCCTTCTTGAAGGGCAGCATCCGGCCGTCGGGCGAACGCGTGCCTTCGGGATAGACAACATAGTCTTTGCCGGCGCGGAGCTTCTCTGTTGCCAGCCGCGCGCTTTCAATAGCCGCCACGCTGTTGCTGCGATCGACGGGCACCACACCCATCAATGAAATGCCGTAGCCGAAGATGGGATACTTGAAGACCTCTTTCTTTGCCAGGTAGCCCGGGTTTCGGCCCAGATAAGTTACCAGCAGAGGCACTTCGATCATGCTCTGGTGGTTTGGGGTGAAGATATAAGTCTGATTTGGATCGAGGTGCTCCAGTCCACGCACCTCTACACGGACGCCCACAAGCTTTAAGCCCAGGCGGATGAAGAAACGGGAGGGGGAGTAAATGGCATTCTCGTTCCCGGTAATAAGACAGGCGGCGATCATGAACGGTGCGACAAGTCCTATCAGAGTCGTCCAGAACGCCAAAAGAAAAACGCCGCGCACTTTCGCCATCATTGAACGTTTACCTCGATCAACCTAATAGCCGGGTCGAGCCGACGACAGGTGACCTCGCTGAAGCCTCTTACGTTCGGTCCGGTTCCCAGTCTAGTCGATCCAGCGTATGCGCCGGCACTTATTGCTTGTGGCGGAGCCGCTCGAGTTGGCAGTGGCCGCTCCGGTCGGAGCCGCCTTCTCTGTCGATCGCACCACGCCCTTGCTCCGACCGGCAGTCGGCGTCTCCCTGACAAACAGGTCGCCCGGGGAGCAGCGAAGCACATCGCATAGCCGGTCGATGGTGGTCAGGTCGATTCGCGTTTGCTGATCGTTCCAGAGTTTGTAGCACATCGCATAAGCCAAGCCACTCTGCCTGCTCAATACAAGCGCGTTTCCGATCCCAGCCGCGCCTGCCAGGGCCCGCACTATCAACTTGGTCATAGCACGAATATACACCGGCTTAACCCCGGAATCAAAGGCAATTATCACGATGACGATAATCAGCCCTCAGGGCGACGAGGACTATCGTCATTACGATAATCCTAAGTTGGCAACAGTGGTATTTGGCGGCATGTCGGTTCTGGCGCACTTCAGGTCATAAAGGGCTATGGCGATTTGTTTTCCCGGGGCTCTGCCGGGCAAGATTCTCAAGCGGTTGGTTTGAGCTTCGCTCTCTCCATATATCGCTTGGAAAGGGATCTCAGGCCTGCCCAGCCCCCACCTATAAGCACGACCCACACGATAGCTGCAAACACAAAGAGGAAGTACTGCATCGGGAGGGTATATCTGAACTCCGTGTGCGTGAAGGACTGGAACAGCAAGTAATAGAGAGGCACCATTCCCAAAAAGAGAGACCGGCGCCAGGAGGCCACGAACATGAGCACCGCGCCCACCAGGATGAAATAGCCCATCGGCTCCTTGATCAGTCTCTGAAGCGCCCGGAGCACCGGCCTTGCCCAGAAGATGGCTCTGCCAAAGGTAAGGCTGGAATCGTCGCCGACCAATGATTCCCACTCCGGTTTGACTGGCAGGGTTCGCTGGAGCGTTCTGGTCTGGGCGATCTTGTAGACCAGCGGCGCGTGTGCCGAGTACTTCACCATATCGCGCATTCGCTTCAGCATCACACCGGCATACCAGACCGGATGATGGAGGATGATGTCCATGCTCTTTCGGACTCTATCGCGATCCCGGGCGATGCCGTCTGGAGAGGACCACGTGCCGCCGTACCGCGGATTGTTATAGAGCACGGCATCCTGAGCGGCCACCTCGACATCCAGGGCAACCGCGCCGAAGCGATCGCCGCTCGCGTCGGCGATCCCTTCCCATAGCACGATCCCCAGTCCGATGTGGATTGGAACGAATTCCCCGTAGACCAGGTAGTTTCGAATCGTGATGGGGACAATGACCAAAAGACAGGTGAGGGGCAGCAGGACCGCTCTCTTCAACCTTGCCAGATGGCGGGCCGCGATCGCCACCAGCACTACTGCGACAAATGGC
>JBGPFL010000736.1:0-3470 GCA_041483295.1 Blastocatellia bacterium
ATGCCG
This sequence comes from Blastocatellia bacterium, assembly GCA_041483295.1. Lineage (GTDB taxonomy): Bacteria > Acidobacteriota > Blastocatellia > UBA7656 > UBA7656 > DASYSA01. Next base: position 7 of record JBGPFL010000736.1, read on the forward strand.
GTTCGGTTGTTCCTGGTGCCGTAGTTGTAGTAGCCGGCGCCGAAGCGCAGATTATCGATGTCGTCGACGTTCTTTACCAGGTCGCCCCCGAATTTGAACGAGTGTGTGCCGGAGTAGATCGAGAAATTATCGACTAACTGAGACTTCCGCTCGTCGGGGAACTTCGTCCTCGGAAGAAACTCGGCTATGCCCATGTTGAAACCAGTGCCCGAGTTCCCCGGGCCGCCCGACCCTATGTTGAGACCGACGGAATCGGGACTATTCGCGAGCTGAGCCTCGAAGTCCCGGCCGTACTGAAAACGCAATTCATTCAGCGTCGTCGAAGTAAGAGTAGACGTGAGCCGCAGGTTAAGAATATCGACCCGCACCTTGTCCGGTCCGTTATTCGACTGGGCAATATTGACCACAGGTTGTGTCTGAATGCCATTGGGCGAATCCCACTTCATATAGTTGTAGGAAGCGCTGAATAGATTGTTCTTCGAGGCCTGCCAGTCGACTTTCGGCAGGAATATCCACTGGTCGCCTTTGCGCGCGTATACGCCTGTCTGGGGCAGTATGAAATCGAAGGCCTTCTGGCATCCGCCCACCGGCACTCCTGTCGTCCCTCCATCTACACAGTCAGGTGTGAAGAAAGTGGGAGCTGAGGGCTGAGCGTTCAGTGGGAAGTTGCGCTTCTGCTGATCGTAGCTAAAGAACCAGAAGGCGTGATCTCGCTTGATCGGGCCTCCGAGCGTTCCACCGAACTGTTGACGGCGGTCCGGCGGCTTCACCGCGTCACGGCCGAGGGTCCCGTCCGCCCTTCGCACATTGATGAAGTCCAGAGGGTTCCGCGCATTGAGCGAGTCATCGCGCATGTAGTAGAAGGCCGAGCCTCTAATCTCATTGCCCCCCGACTTGGTCACTGCATTCACAACGCCGCCGGCGGCGCGGCCGAATTCCGGCGAGTAGTTCTGCGTGTTGACCTGAAACTCCTTGATCGACTCCTGACCCACAACGTAGTTGATTCTGGTGCGGCCGCGTTCTTCAGAGAAGAATGCCTGGTTGTTGTCAGCGCCGTCGATGGTGTTGTTGTTGAGCAGGCCCGATATTCCTCGGAAACTGATCAATCCGAAGCTGCCGTCCGGGGTTACTCCAGGGGTCAACGTTACGAAGTTGGACCAGCGGCGGCCGTTGATCGGAAGTTCCTGAATGGCTTTCTCGTTGATCGTGGTCGACACCTGGGTCTTGCTCGGCTCGGCCACGGGCGCTTCGGCGGTGACGTTGACAACCTCAGTGGCGCCCGACGCGCCCACTTCAAGCTTCAAGTTAACTTCATCTCCCACCCTGACGGTTATTCCGGAGCGCTTGAGCTGGTTGAACCCCTGCGCGTTGGCAGTAAGCTCGTAAACGCCAGGGGCTAACTGCGTAATTCGAAATCCTCCGCCCTCCTCGGTCTTAACCGTGCGCTCCAAACCTGTGTCGAGACTGCGCACCGTGATGGTGGCGCCCGAGATGACGCCTCCACTTTGGTCGACCACCGTGCCGCCTATGGCGCCGGCAGTCGATGATGCCTGCCCGAAGGCGAGTCCCGCCACACACTGAAGCAGCAGGGCGGCGGATATTAACATCGTGCAGATTCTTCTAGCAGAAAGCAGCATAGTCCTCTCCTTGCTAAATCTATTCTTGATTAACCAGTCTAGGTAGACCCTCCAGCCCGCCCGAACGAGTCGCTGAAGGTCGCTTTGAGGTTGAGTGGTCATCTACCCTGTGCCCGACGGTTGTAAGCGATCAAGAGAACGGAATGAGAAGCCTCGCGCGACGATTGTTCCCGCTCGATCCGTGTGGAGGTATACGACAATCGATGGAGTGATACTCTGCGTGCGTCTTTTTCGCCCCACCAGCAGTCAAAAAAACAATCAAGTCGCGGAGAACAGCAAGGCTAATGCAAGGGCCTGAGCAAGTCAAGGAAAATGGATGTTAACAGAGCGCGTCGAATCCCGGGCAAATCCGGGAAGAACTCAACGGCAGTGAACCGGCTGGTTGGATGAAGTCCCAACCCACGCTTTTCCCGCTGCGCAGCTCTGAGCTTGCCGCGGTGCGGTCTTATGGGAGGCGTTGCTGTTCAGGATCCTGCTAGGGTTTTCTGGCAGACTGCGACTGCACTTCTATGGCTGCTTTGTAGGCCCCGGAGTTGTCCGACAGGGCCCCTTCGTTGACCGACAGAAACAGCAATCCGTCGCGAGTGGCCGTGAATTCGGCGGAACGGCCTATGAATATGAAGTCGTCGTTGTCGGCCCCAATCACTCCGATCAGCGCCCCGGTTGGGCGGTCGGCCATGAGCTTGCGTGCGTCAGTCAGGTCGGTTCCCTCGGGACCGCTCGTTTGTTGGGTAGTCGGATCGAGCGTAACGGTGCCGGTGGCGGTTATGCGGATGCGGTCGCCGCGCCTGATGATCACTCCGGTGCTGGTCCAATCTCGCTTAGCGGCCACGTCAACGTTCATAGTCTTAACCGGGCCTGTGGGCTTCTTGGGTGTCGGAGCAACTTCAGGAACTTCGGTAGGCGGTGGGGCCGTGGTCGCAGGGTTTTCGGGTTCCCTGGCCGGTTCTTTCGCTGGCTCTCTTGCCGGTTCCCTCGAGGTAGAAGGAGGCTGGGGCTCGGAAGGCGTAGTGGTATCTCGGGTCTGCCCTCCCGAGGGCTTGGTCGAGCGTGAAGACGACTCGCGTTCCGTATCGCGCGGCGCGATCACAACGGGCGGCGTCTCACGCGGCGAAGATGTGTCGCGAGGGGAATTCGGCTCGATCCCTGCCCCGGGCGCAGAATCGAACTCGATACGCGCAACATCTCCTATGAAGATCATGGCCCGGCTCATGTAGCGCGACGAGCCGGTATCGAGCACCACAACAAACTGATCATCGGCGTAGCTCGCGACTTTCCCTTTGATGACGCTGCCGTTTTTCAAGCGGATCGTGTCGGCTCTGGCCGTTGAAGCGACGACGGCCAACGATGCCAATAAACCGAATGATATGATCCTTTTCATTGCTGAGCCTCCACCCGTTTGCAGATTCATTACGGGCGCGAATTATAACAAACTGGCAGCCCAGAACAAGCTGAAGCCGCGGTGGCCGGATCGGGCACTCGTGTAATCACTCGCCTTCGCGGTTGACCCGGTCGTTGTAGTCTTCCGACGATGCAGGATCGAGTTCCCATCGTTTGCGGTCGCGCTCTTCCACTTTCTCAGTAGTGTGCAGAGGCTCATTGTCCTCGTAGGTCACGCCAAGCGCCTCGCCGATCTCCTCCACAACATCCTGATCGGGGGTCGGCGCAGAGCCTCCAACTGTCTCGTCGCCGACGTGGGCTCCGCCCCAATCAGCGTCAATGTCTCCTCCCGACAGTTCCGGCGTGCCAGAGTGGTGGTGCTCGCGGAGTTCGCGCTTCAACAGGTCAGCGCCCGAGCCGAGGTGCTGCGCCTCCTCAAACTCTTTC
>JBGPFL010000737.1:0-3464 GCA_041483295.1 Blastocatellia bacterium
GATGCGAAGACACTGTTCGATGTGCAGAGCGAGTATCAGATATCGCCCGCGGAGAAGGAGGCGTTTCAGCAGGAGCGCACGGCGGCGATCGCGGGACAGAAGCTTGCGGCGAAGTATGGGTGGAAGATAGGCGATGTGATCGAATTGACGGGCACGTTTTTTAACGTTAACCCGCACCTCACGCTGCGTGGTATTTACACAGTTCCAGCCGATGCACCGGAGGGCGGACTCTTCTTTCATCGTGAGTACGTCGAGGAAGCACTGAACAACCCCGGCGAGGTTGGCACCTTCAGAATCAAGCTGGATTCGCCCTCGAGCGCGCCTGCGGTAATGGATACGGTTGACGCAATGTTCAAGAGTTCCGCGTGGCCCACCAAGACCGAGACCGAAGCTTCATTTCAAGCGAGCTTCGTCTCGATGCTCGGAAACGTAAAGGGCCTGATTACTAGTGTCGGTCTGGTTGTAGTCTTCACCATCAGCTTGATTGCCGCTAACGCGATGGCGATGACTGCTCGCGAGCGCTACACCGAGGTAGCGGTGATGAAGGCCCTTGGTTTCAGGCCAGGGTTGGTCCTGGGACTGATACTGTCAGAGTCGGTATTCATCGCACTCATAGGAGGATTGCTCGGGACGCTGGGCGCCAGGCTTGGAGCATCGGTCTTGCCCTCCGCGCTACGGGACATGATCTTTTTGCAGAACCTCAGGGTCACCCCCACTGTCATTGCGTTGAGTTTGGGCGCGTCAATCCTGATAGGTCTATTCAGCGGCGGCATCCCGGCCTGGGGCGCCGCCAGAGTACGGATCGTCGACGGATTGCGCCGAGTCGCTTAACCAACCACGAATCACTTTATTATGGCAATACCACTCAAATACAACCTCCGAAACCTCGTCGTCCGCAGGGGCAGCACTCTCATGACCGTATTTACGATAGCCCTGGTGGTGGCGGTCTTCATTGCTATTATGGCGCTGGCCAATGGGTTGAACGCTGCTCTTGTCTCCAGCGGGGCGCCTGAAAACATAATCGTAATCAGGCCGAGCTCGCAGACGGAAGTGAACAGCCAGGTGACTCGCCAGGCGTTTCAGTTGCTTCAGACCCTGCCGGGCATTGCGCGCGACGCTCAGGGTAAGCCGATGGCCTCAGCCGAGATCGTTGCGCTCGTCAATTTGCCTCGTCGCGACAATGGCGAGGCAACAAACGTCACGGTGCGAGGTGTTTCTGACGCGGGGTTTGCAATCAGACCTCAGATCAAGCTTGTCGAGGGCCGGATGTTCAGGCCGGGAATCGGCGAGGCAATCGCGAGCCGTAAAGTCGCCGGGCGCTTTTCCGACACGGGTATGGGCGAAGTCATACGTCTTGGCCGACGCGACTGGACCATCGTAGGTCTGTTCGAAGCCGGCGGCACGGCATTCGATTCGGAGATCTGGACTGAGGTCAACGATGTGGCCGACGCCTTTGAACGTACAAGCTATTCATCGGCCATGGTTCGCGCTGAAAGCCTGGCAACCAGGGAAGGGCTGGTAAATCGAATAACCGCGGATCAGCAGTTGATGCTCGAGGCGAAGCCGGAAACTGTTTACTACGAGGAGCAGACCAGCGCAGGCGCACCGATCCGCGGGTTGGGCATGTTCGTGGCGGTCGTAATGGGCTTTGGCGCTTGCTTTGGCGGAATGAACACTATGTACGCCGCGGTAGCCGTCCGCACGCGAGAGATAGGAACACTCAGGGCGCTCGGCTTTTCAAAGGGAAGCATCATGATGAGCTTCGTCATCGAGTCTGTGATACTTGCCTTGATAGGCGGCGTTATTGGCTGCATCCTTGCGCTTCCGGTGAATGGGATTGCGACGGGCACAATGAACTTCCGGACCTTCAGCGATCTTGCGTTCAGTTTTCGGATAACGCCCGACCTGATGGCCTCGGCGCTGATCTTCGCGGCAGTTATGGGATTGCTTGGCGGGTTATTGCCCTCGAGATTTGCCGCGCGCATGCCGATCACTAAGGCCCTGCGAGAGATGTGAGTTCGAAGCCTCTTCAGACAGGCTTCGCTATCTTGTCCAGTTTTTCTCGCATCAGTTTGAGACGGTCGCTGGACCCCTTCCGCGCAACGAAGTTTTCGTATGCCTTAAGAGACCTCTCGACAACGCTCAGCAGATTGGCAGGATCCCAGGGCTTGTTTATCACCCGAAGGGCGCCGGCCTTCGTTATCGCGTCGATGAACGTCTCAGTGTCATTGTTGGATGTAAGAAGCATCGAGACCATCCCCGGTCTCAGCGATTGGCTTTCGCGCAGCAACTCAGTTCCGGTCCTCCCGGGCATTCGTTGGTCAGTGATAAGGAGGGAGATCTCCTCACGCGTGAGAACGTCCAGCGCTTCTGCACCGGATCGTGCAGTGATCACGGTGTAGTTGGTTCGCAATACCTTCTCCAGCATCAACAGGCTTGTAGATTCATCATCGACAACGAGTATCGTATGCGTCTGTTTCAACATATGAGTTCCTCATCGAGCACAACGCTTTGTGTCAGCTCACCAGCACGCCCTCAATAGTCGGCGTTGGTTCCGGCTCTCCGGTCAGTTCAATAAGCGCGCGCTTGAGTCTGCCCAGTTCCCATTCGAGAGCCTTCAATTGGCCTTCCGCCTCATCTGGATTGCCCGCGCGACTGCTCTCTTCCAATCGAAGGGCTGCTTCAAACGTGGTCCTGGCCCTCATATTCCCCGCCGCGCCTTTGAGCGTGTGAAGCGCATCTTCCAGCTGCCGGCGGTCGCCGGAGGCTATGGCTTCGCGAATTTCAGGCATGGTTTGATGACAAGTCTCGAAGAATCCTTCAGCAACCTTCCGCAAGAATACCAGATCGCCATCGGCGAAGGTTAGCAACCCCGATCGGTCAAGCACATGGTCATCGCCTGTTGCCGCGGCGAGTGTCGAACCAGGCGAGATCGGTTCTTCCGTAACGGAGACAGACCCGGGTGAAAAGCTCGCGATCACGCGAAGCAACTCCTCCACTCTGACCGGCTTCGAAACGTACCCGTCCATGCCGGCGTCCAAACAACGCTCCCGGTCTCCCTTCATGGCATATGCGGTCATCGCGATGATTGGCACGCGGGTGTTGGTAACCTGCTCCATCTGGCGGATTGCGGCAGTTGCCTCGAAGCCGTTCATTTCAGGCATGTGCACATCCATTAAGACGAGCTGAAAGAAATCGGGGTCGAACCTTTCTACGGCCTGTCTCCCGTTGTTGGCGACAACAACTGAGTGGCCTTGCTTCTCGAGTATTCTGATGGCTAGCTGTTGATTTACCGTGTTGTCTTCTGCCAGAAGAATCCGCAGAGGCCGATGGCCTTCTTTTTCGATGAACGGATCGACTGGAGCGCGCCCGTTACCGTCGAAGGGCGAGGGGCCCAGGGCAGTGACAATAGTGTCGAGAAGATTCGATTGCGAGAAGGGCTTCGTCAGGTAGCCCGCCAAACC
>JBGPFL010000738.1:0-3460 GCA_041483295.1 Blastocatellia bacterium
GGCCACCTCACTGAAGTGAGGTGTTAATGAGATGGGCGCTCGCCGAGCCAGATGGAGCACAGGACTCAAGAGCATGTGCTCGCAGCGAGTCCGACTTTCAATGGACTCTGTTGAGGTAAGCCCTCAAATATGGAACTAGCCGAAAGAATCTTACAACTGTTCGATCAACCCCCCGCTGAGTTCACCGATGAGCACCACGCTCTATTCGCTGAATTCAAGCAGAAGCTCAATGCCGGCGAGGCGCGCGCCGCCGAAAAGGTCGACGGCCAGTGGCGGGTCAATCACTGGGTCAAACGCGGCATCCTGCTCGGCTTTAAGCTCGGCCGCGTGGAGAATTTCTCGATCAGCCAACAGATGCGCTTCTATGACAAGCACACCTATCCGCTGAAGCGCATCACCATCGACAGCGGCGTTCGCATAGTGCCGGGCGGTTCCTCGATTCGCGACGGCTGTTACGTCGGACGAGGCGTGACCTGCATGCCGCCCATGTTCATCAACGTGGGCGCCTACGTCGACGATGACACGATGGTAGACTCGCACGCGCTCGTTGGTTCCTGCGCTCAAATAGGCAAGCGAGTTCACCTGTCCGCCGCGGCGCAGATCGGCGGCGTGCTCGAACCCATAGGCGAGATGCCGGTCATCATCGAAGACGACGTCCTGATTGGCGGTAACTGCGGAGTATACGAGGGAGCCATCGTGCGCGAGCGAGCGGTGCTGGCGGCGGGCACGATAATAACCGGCGGTACTCCTGTGTACGATCTCGTGCGGGATGAAGTCTACCGTAAGACTCCGGAATCGCCGCTTGAGATTCCCGCCGGCGCCGTAATAGTGCCGGGTTCGCGAGCTATCACAAAGGGTCGCGGCGCCGAGCTTGGCCTGTCGCTCTACACGCCGATCATCGTCAAGTACCGTGACGAGAAGACCGATGCTTCCGTGCGACTTGAAGAGTTCCTGCGATAGCGAAAAAGGGGCGCTCCTGCGTGGCCCCCGCGGCTCCGGCCCCTCCATCTTGAACAACAGAAGGGGCGCTCCTGCGTGGCCCCGCGGCTCCGGCCCCTCCACCCTGAACAACAGGAACAGAGGCGGCGCAAGCCCGCCCCTGCAAGAGAGAAAATGACCCTTATGCCGGCAGAGCGGATCCGAAACGTAAAGAAGAGCGCGACGCGATTGCTCTTCGACAGCGCGCCTCCGGGATCAATCAACCTTGGACTGGGCGAGCCCGATTCCCCTACTCCCGAGATCGTTCGTCGAGCCGCGATCGCTTTCATCGAAGAGGGTCGAATCGGCTACACGACAAACGCCGGGCTGTTGGAGTTGCGAGAGAGAATCGCCGCCTATCATAGCGACGGCGCCCGGCAGCGTTTCACGCCGGACTCGGTCTGCATAACCAACGGCGCTGAAGAAGCGCTGTTCGTTGTCATTATGGCTCTGGCCGGGCCTGGCGACGCCGTTCTCCTGCCCAATCCCGCCTATATAGCTTATCCGGCACTCGCCGAGATAGCCGGAACCAGCGTCACCTACTACCGCATGCCTGCCGAGCGGGGCTTCGTATTCGACCGCGAAAGCTTTAGACAGGCCGTCACCGACAAAACAAAGCTCGTGGTCTTGGTTTCGCCGTCGAATCCAACGGGCCGAGTCATTGCACGCGAGGATCTGCAATTCATCGCGGGCTGCCTCGAGGGTTCGGATATCTGCGTGGTGGCTGATGAAATCTATCGCGAGCTTTACATCACTGAGAGATCTTCTTCAATCTCAGAGTTCTACGACCAGGCGATCATCATCTCCGGACTATCAAAGATGATGAGCATGACCGGCTGGCGATTGGGCTGGGCCGTTGGCCCCGAAGAGGTCATCCGGCATGTGACGTTGATGCACCAGTACGCATCCACCTGTGCGTCTGCAGTCTCGCAGAAAGCGGGCCTCGCAGCGTTCACCGAAGAAGGACGAAAAGCTACTGCGGAGATGCGAGAGGAGCTCCGACGCCGCCGCGACGTGATGGCCCGCGCGATCGAGCGCGACCTTCAATTGCCATACGTCTGCGGTGAAGGCGCGTTCTACATCATGCTGGACGTATCGCGATTCGGCGCTTCGGAAGATGTTGCGATGAGACTACTCGAAGAGCGAGTTATCACCGCGCCCGGCTCGGCGTTCGGGTCAGAGGCCGAAGGCTATTTGAGGTTGTCATTCTCGATTGAAGCGGCGCAGATCGAGGAAGGGATACGTCGAATTGCGAAAGGGTTGCGGCGATGACTTGATCAATCTGATACAACCGACCAACCCCGGGGAGAATAACAGGTTGGGAGGGATTTATCCCCGCTGGTACTGAGCCTACAGTCGGGCGGGGATAATCCGCGTCAAGCGGAAGGAGTAATCTCACTGGCTCCGGCGCTCGCCCGAACAACGCGAATGATTGGCGACACGCCGGTTGTCCTGCCATACTCGCGCATAATCCTTTCCCGAAACATCTCCAGCGCAGTCAACCGGACCAGATTAATAGTGCAGCCGCCGAATCCGCCGCCGGTCATTCGGGCCCCCACGACCCCTTCGACCGACGCCGCAATCTCCACCAGCAGGTCCAACTCAGAACAACTGACCTCGTAGTCGTCGCGCAAAGAGTTGTGAGACTCCGCCATCAGCCTTCCCATGCGATCGATTTCGCCTGCACGTAAGGCCTCGGCGGCGGCAAGCGTTCTGGCATTCTCAGTGACCACGTGGCGGCAGCGCCTCCGAATAGGCTCCGGCAGCCGATCCTGGTATTCGTTCAGGTCGGCTTCGCTCACGTCGCGTAGAGCGCGAATGCCGGGACGACACTCGCCCAGCAATGCGACCCCCTGCTCGCATTCGGCGCGACGAACGTTGTATTGCGAAGTTGCCAGACTGTGCTTGACCCGCGAATCACACACGACAAGCGCCACGTCGTCGAGGTTTAGGGGAACAGGAGTCGTATCGAGCGAGCGGCAGTCAATCAAAAGCGCATGGCCCTCCTGCGCAAGCATGGCAATGCACTGATCCATAATTCCGCAGTTGGTGCCTACAAACGCATGCTCGGCGCTTTGTCCTGCGAGAGCGAGGGCTATCGGCTCTATCTCGTGGCGGGAGAGGGTCAGAAGTGCGAGACCTGCGGACATTTCGAGCGCAGCGGACGAGGACAACCCTGCGCCAAGGGGCAGGTTACTCTCAATCGCCAGACTCGCTCCGACCAACCGCAACCCGCGAGCCTCGAGCGTGCGCGCGACGCCTTCGACGTAACCGTACCAGTCTCCTCTTTGAGCGGCCGGCAGCCCATCGAGATCGAACTCGGCAGACTGGTTCAGGGTGAGCGAGTCGGCTCTTATGTGTCGGTCATCTCGCGGGCGGGCAGCTACAACCGTGCCGAGGTCTATTGCGATCGGCAGCACAAAGCCGTCGTTGTAGTCGGTGTGCTCTCCAATGAGGTTCACCCGTCCGGGCGCCCAGAATA
>JBGPFL010000739.1:0-3459 GCA_041483295.1 Blastocatellia bacterium
CCCCAATAGCGTTTGGTCAAGGTTGGTTGACCGCGCCCTTCGTTTCTCTACAGGGTTAAGCGGGTGATGCTCCGGCTCTTCCGCTGCCGCCGCTAACGGTGTCTTGAATAAAACTATGAAGGCTCAAGACTCACAAGAAGGTTCCTACTGCCTCTATCCTCCTCGACTTGTCGATGAGGTGGATGTCACTGAACAGGTCGAAGCCGGCGTGACCCGCTACGTTGTCAGAAATCGCGCCGTAGCCCGGTACTTCATCCTCAAGAAACCTGAATACCAGGTCTTTCGCCAGTTCGACGGCACGCAACCTGTCGGGGAAATCGCTCGAGGAGGCAGAGAGGGCAGAGGTCCGCGGGTTTCACTGGAAGCGCTCCACAGATTTCTGTACAAACTCGAATCATTTGATCTTCTGTCACACTCCGGCGCGTCTGTAGCACCCGCTGCCAGCCCCAAGCGCGGGCTGTACATCCGCTTTCAACTCTTCAATCCGGATCGCCTTCTCGCGTGGCTCGACCGCAAAATCGGTTGGGCGCTGACCAGGCCGTTCATCACCGCATCGTTCGTTCTGATGTTTGTCGTCACGCTCGGTCTTATCGGCCGCGCCGACGAAGTGATCTCTTATACTTCTTATACGTACACAGAGTATGGGCTAGCCGCGATCCTCTTTGCTCTGCTATCGATCACAGTCTTACACGAGTTCGCCCATGGGCTCGCCTGTAAGCACTTCGGCGGCGAGGTGCGAGAAATGGGCGTGCTGATGGTCTTCTATGTTCTGCCGGCCTTCTACTGCAACGTTACCGACATCCACCGCATTGGACGAAAGCGTGAGCGCCTATGGGTCATCTTCGCAGGCATCTATTGGCAACTGGTCGTGAGCGCAGCCGGAGCGCTCATCTGGCTCATTGCGACCCCATACACTCTTATTTCAGACTTCGCGTTCCTGATTCTACTTGGCGGGACGTTTAATATTCTGATCAACTGCAATCCTCTTATCAAACTTGACGGCTACTACGCCCTCTCCCAGTTGTTGGGAGTGGAAAATCTCCAGGCCCGATCCTCCGAGTACACTCGCTCGCTCATCGGCCGACTGCTTGGCGACTCTAGCAGGGCCGTAAGCGCGCCTGCCGACCGAACACTTCTTTACGTGACCTACTGGCTTTGTTCGATTGCGTATTCGGTCGGTTTGATCTGGTTCATTCTGGCCTGGATGGGCCGAGGGCTGATGGATGGTCTCGGGCTTTTGGGTGTAGTGCTCACGCTGTTGCTCGCAGCCTTGTTAACACAGAGGTGGTGGAAGCCACTGCTGTCCGGCGGCTATCGAGCAGCGGCCTCGCGACTTGTTTCGAAGAGCGCTCGTCAGGCGAGCGCCAACACGGGGGTATTGAATATGTCAGCAGCACAACCAGCTATCGAGAGGGTAGAGCGTGATCAGGCTTTGAAACAGACGACTCGCACCTGGCCGAGGCGCTCAGTGATAATCAAGACAGCCATTGTGCTCGTTTCGGTAGGGGTGCTTGTCGCCCCGTGGGAGGCCTCGACGGGCAGCGATTGCGCCTTGCTTTTGCCGCCTGGCCGCGAAGGCGTCGCCCGTGCGAACACCGACGCCGTGTTGACCGAGATCTACGTTCAGCCTGGTGACGCGGTCAACCAGGGCGCCAGACTGGCCCGGTTGGCCAACCCTGAGATCGAAGATCGGCTCACTCAACTCAACGCCGAGATAACCCGCCTGGATACGAACACCTCCCGTATCGAAGAAGAACTGCGGGTGAGAAGCGAGATGTTGCTTTCAGCGAATTTCACCGAGCTCGAGCGCCGGCGAATGGCGAACGAGCTCAAGGAGGAAGCGGTCTCGATCGCCGGATGGCAGGACGGCCCCCAGGGACGCAGTGATACGGATAAAACCGAGTCGCCGCGTCCCCCCGCCTCCGGCCCGCTTCCTGCCGCTTTGGCGGTACTCAACTCTGAAATAGACCTCAAGCTGACACAGCTCGAACACAATCAGCGCGAGGCGGCGCGATACAAGAAGCTCGTGGATCAGGGACTCCTGGGCGACCAGGAATACGATCGAGCAGTTGCTGCCATGCGAGTAACCGAAAAAGAGCTTCAAGGTGCTCGGGCGCGTTTGGAAGCCGCAATGGTCGAGCATCGCCGTGTCACGAGCGGCGCTCAGACCAGTTCACTCGTTGCCGAGACCGAGGCGCGCGCAGCCCGTTCCAACTTTGAAGCCCTCATCGCCGAGCTGCACGCCAACCGCCAGCAACTCGAGTCGCTCCGCCAAAGGCGCGACATACTTCAACGCGAGTACGATGGGATGAGCGTGGTGGCGCCGCGATCCGGAGTCGTGCTGGGCGAAGACCTCCAAAAGATGATAGGCCGCCGCTACGGCCGGGGCGAAGAGATTTGCCGCGTAGGTCAACTCGAGCGGTTCCTGCTGCGCATTGACGTGAACGAGCGCGAAATCGGAAACGTGCGTCTCGATAGCCCGGTCCGATTCAAACTCAAGACGGTTGCAGGCCGCACCTTCACCGGCGTCGTTTCGAAGATCAATGCCGAGCCCGCCGTCAACCAGTACGGCCAGAAGTTCTATCCTGTAGAAGTGTCGGTCGAGAACTCGGATGGTCTCTTGAGGCCCGGCATGACGGGGTTTGCTCGAATCAGTTTCGGCCGTCAGTCGATCGGCTTGATTGTCGCGGACAAGCTGTGGCAAGCGCTGCGACCCGAGTTGTGGCTGTTCTAGCAATTCAAATCAGGGTTCGGTTACTTCTTGTTCAGGTGTTGCACGACGGTCCGCACTCTGGCCGTCCAGGAGTTCTCTCGCGCAAGCTGTCGAAGGCGAAGCGTGAACTCTCTATCCCGGGCCTGAACTCTTGCCACATCGAGCTTCCGCGAAAACTCCTCAGCATCGTGCGCGATATTCACCTCACCAAAGGCCTCACACTCGGGCAGTGGTGTTGTAAGCACCGGTTTGCCACCTGCGAAATACTCGAACAGCTTTAGCGGAGAGGTGGCCAGGGTGATGTTGTTAATCAGAAAGGGAATGATCGCAACATCAAACAGGCTTAGATAAGCGGGAAGCGATTGATACGGACGAGCTCCTATCCAAAGGACATTGGGATGTTTCAGCAGCGCCTGACCGCGTTTGCGAAGGCTCAGATCGTACATAGGCCCGATCAACAAAAAGTTCCAGTCGGGACTCAGCCGGGCGACTTCGTCAAGCAGTTCGTAATCGAACCACTCGGCCATCGCTCCATAATAACCGGCGACCGGCTTTCTCGCGCGACGCAGCTCGGCAACTTCAGGGTCATCGGGCATAGGAATCGAATCGCGGCTGAAATGTGCGTCCTCGACTCCGTTCGGCAGGTAGAGCGCATCCCGTCGGACTTCGAGGGCCAGCTCGTGCAGCTTTCGCGCGACCGTTAGTACGAGCGTTGCCTCTGCCAATGCGCGCGCGTGATTGTTCTC
>JBGPFL010000740.1:0-3457 GCA_041483295.1 Blastocatellia bacterium
CCAATTTCGAATTTCGCATTTCGAATTTCGCATTTCCCCTTCATTCCCATCTGAACGTCTTGGCCGAAACGGCGACTCCGACGATCAACAACCCCGTCAGGATACCGACCTCGGTGAGGTGCATGCTCCACGTGTCGCCAAACCACATTCCTCTGATTAGCGTAACCGCGTGAGTCAACGGCAAGAACTGAGCAAAGTGCTGAACCGTCGCGGGCAACACCTCGCGCGGAATCGTGGCCCCCGACAGGAATAACATCGGATAGAAGAGAACCATTCCTACGATCTGCGCCGTGCGTGCGGAAGCCGCAAGCCCAGCCAGCACGAATCCAAACGCGAAGAAGCTCAGAGAGCTGATAAGAAAGGCCGCCAGCACGTTCAGCGGATTGTCTGGCAAGTGCATGTTGTAGACCGACTTGCCCGCAGCTACCAATAATACCATTCCCACCAGAGTCATCAGTAGAATGACCGCGACCTGAGCGCTCAGTATTGTCTGCGGCCGAAGCGGCGTGGCTTTCAGCCGCCGCAGTATTCCCAGTTCGCGCTGAGATGCCATGGTGATGTTCAACGAAAGCAGTCCGCTCGTCGCAATGATCATCGCGGCGTACCCGGGCACCGAAACGTCCACCGAGCCGAAGCCCCCGAACAACCGTGAAGGCTTGTTGCCGTAGATGCTGCCAAACAGGAATAACATCATCAACGGAAAAGCCAATGTGAAGAAAGCCATGATCGGCTCGCGCAGGAACAACTTGATTTCGACCCATGTAAATTTCGATAGACCCCGCATCTCTTTACCTCCTCAGTCGCGCATCTCGCGTCCGGTCAACGCCAGAAAAACATCTTCGAGGGTCGCTTGTTCGGTCTTCAGGTCGCGAAAGCGCACTCCGTTCGTTGCGAGCGCGCCCGTTACCTGCGCCGCCATCTCGCTCCCGCTCCCGTAGACGGTTAGCTGCTCACCTTTTGCGTCGACCCGGGTTACCGAAGAGAGGTCGTTAAGAAGGCCTATCTCGCAATGGCCTTCTACCGTGAATGACAGCCGGCTGTCTCCCCCCAGACCGCGAACCAGATTCCGCGGCGAGTCCAAAGCGACTATGCGGCCACGATCGATGATGGCTACGCGGTCGCACAATCGCTCCGCCTCCTCCATGAAGTGAGTCGACAGCACGATAGTCTTGCCCCGTTTTCTAATTTCGAGCAAAAGGTCCCACATCGAACGCCGGGCGTGCGGGTCAAGTCCCGTGGTTAGTTCGTCCAAGAAGACCAGCTCGGGATCATTAACTAACGACAGAGCGATGAAGAGTCGTTGCTTCTGTCCTCCCGACAACTTTGCGAACGGGGCCTTCATCTTCTCAGTCAGTCCCAACTGGTCCAGCAGCGGCCGCCAGGGGACCGAGCGGCGGTAGAATGCGGCGAACAGATCGAGCGCTTCCCAAACCTTGATTCGAGCGTTGAGGGCGGACTCTTGAAGCTGGACCCCGATGCGTTCGCGAAGCTCATATTCGTCTCGCCGGTGGTCCAGCCCCAGGACTTCGATGCGCCCGCTGTCTGGCCTGCGCAATCCCTCTATGCATTCGAGGGCGGTCGTCTTGCCGGCCCCGTTTGGTCCGACGACGCCGAATATTTCGCCTTCGTATACTTCGAACGAAATGCCGTCGACGGCTGTGATGGGACCGTAGCTCTTGCGCAACTCCTCGACTCTGACGACCGTGTTAGGCATACAGTTCTCCGGGTCTTGCAGTCTCGGTCCACAGGGTGAGAGGAACGACTCTAGGCGCCGCCGTCTCCTTGTGGCCGAGCCATTGTTGTTGGGGGCTATTTCACGCGTTGCAGGGTCATCTCAAAAAACTTATGCCAGGTCTTTCGGTCCCTCGAGCCCTCCCCGATTTCGAACCACTTGCCTGAGTCGGTGAGCTTGATAGTGAACCGTATGGTGCCCGCCCGCTCGTCCACAAAACCCCACTCGAGCGTTCCGTCGGTCACCTTGGCTTCGCTATCGACTGAACGCCCGCCCGCTTGATGTGCCTGGAAGCGAAAGGTCTTCGTCTTTTCGTCATACGAGACGAGAGCGATGGCGTTGTGTACGGTGACGTCTGTCTCTTTGCCGTCAACGTTGGTCTTGCCTAACCCTTCGATGAGTAATACCTGCCCGCCGAGCTTGCTTTGAACCGATTCAGTTTCGGTGAAGCGGCGCTGTCCCTGGCCGAAGTCGATCCAGCCTTCGCCTTTCCACTGGCCGACCAGGAAACTCACCTTGTTCATCTGATCCATCTGCGCGGCGTTGGGAGCCTGGGCCGACAGCGGAGTGTGCAACAGGAAAAGGGATAACACTACACTGAGCTGCTTCATGGTTAGTTGCCTCCAAGTTTTAAGAACTTCGAAATGTTTCTCATTACAAAGCAGCATACGCGATCCATAGTCGAAGAAGGTCCCGGCATCGGCCGGAGGGCGGGAGAAAGCGGATGACGGGTCGATTAGCGCAGATGAATCGTGCGAGGAAATGCGAAATTCGAAATTCGAATTTGCTCGCGCGAGTCACTCTGGCGGGAAGAATTTCGCATTTCGCATTTCGCATTTCGAATTTCTTCCTGCTTGATTCACGTCTAGTGACCCGTTAGACTTTTGCCGTCTATGCCTGAGCAGTCAGCAGAGATCGCGATACTGGGAGCGGGCCCGGCCGGGGCCCACCTGGCTTCGCGACTTGCAGCAACCGGTCGAGACGTAGTGCTGTTCGATCCAAAAGGGGCCTGGGAAAAGCCTTGCGGTGGGGGCGTGCCTACTCGTGCTCTTCGCGAATTCGGGTTCATCCTCAAGAGCGGCGATTATCCCAGAAAACTGATTGACCGCATAACTCTCATCTCACCTCTCGAACGGCGTGTCTCCGTAAAACTCGATGAACCATTTGCGATCTACTCGAGGGAGGTCTTGAACCGGCTGGTGCTCGACCGGGCTACAAATGCCGGGGCCAGATTCATTCGCGCCGCAGTGGCCGATCTTGAACGGGAGGGCAACCAGTGGCGTCTGACTACGGACGATGGAGGACACTGGAGCGCGCGATATTTGGTGGGCGCGGATGGCGCGGCCAGCTTCACGAGGCGACGTCTCGTGGGCATTTTTCCGAAGGGCGATCTCGCGCTCGCGTTCGGGTATAACGTGACGTCAGAACCGAATCCCAGGAATGGCGCCGGCGGTGAGGAAGCAGTGGTGAGGTTCCTGAAGGATTTTACGGGGTACTTGTGGGCCTTTCCGCGGCCTGAAGTGATGAACTTTGGCGTGGCGTCAAAGCTGGGAGAGAAGACCTCTGACGAGCTGCGCACCTTGTTGAAGAGTTTTGTGTGCGACTATTACGGGGGAAAGCTGCCCGAGGAGTCTCGACTCAGTTTCTTCGGGGCTAAGATTCCGACCCTTGAGTTCGGGAGTTGGAAGGAGCTTCGAACAACAGGGGAGGGATGGGCGCTTGTCG
>JBGPFL010000741.1:0-3454 GCA_041483295.1 Blastocatellia bacterium
ATAAAACGTTCGGCCAATCCGCGGGCTTCAGTTCGGAAGCCGCTGTTGAAGGCGGGCTGACCGCAGCAGGTCTGTTCCATCGGGAAGTCGACCTCGACTCCGAGCCGGCGCAGGACCTTTACAACGTTGACGCCGACCTCGGGGCAGAACTGATCGACCAGACAGGTTATGAAGAGCGAGACTTTCATTTCGCGGACTAGTTCGAGGCGGCCTTTGCCTTCTGGGCCTTTTCGGCCGCTTCCTTTTCGGCCGCTGCCTTATCGAGCACGTTGATGTCGAACTGCACTTGCACCATATCCTGGATCGAGTTCATCGGCGAGTCCCAGTTGATTCCATATTCTTTTCGATTGAGTTGAAAGGTCCCGCGAAAACGGCCGCGGGTCTTTTCATAGAAGACCATCTCAGCAGGAATCTCGATCTCTTTGGTGACGCCGCGCAGAGTGAGGTCACCGACTATGGCGTACTTGTTGGCGCCGGCCTTGTTGATCTTCTTCGACACAAACGTGATCTGCGCGTACTGGTCCACGGCGAAGAAGTCTTTGCTGCGGAGGTGATTGTCCCTCGCCTGGACGCGAGTGTTGATGCTGGCGGCGTCGATGGTGATCTTCACGGAAGATGTTTCGACCTTCTGAGGGTCGAGTTGGACTTCAGCTTGCCACTTATCGAAGGAGCCGTGGCAGGAGATGAACTTGGCCTCCGCCACAAAGTTGATCTGGCTGTGCGGCGGATCGATAATGTGTGGAGCGGGTCCAGCCGACAGCAGGCTGCCCACGAGCAGCACCACCGAGAACATGGTTTTAGTCATCTCTTTGTTGCCTCGTTCACTTTCTCTGAAATGAGGTCAGAAGTCAGACCTCTGACTTCTGACCTCTGACCTCTGACCAAGCGCCCGCAATGATAACAGACCCTGAATGAGTCCGTAATGTCGAAGCTACTGTGTCAGCAGTCCGCGCAGCTTGAGCCAGTCGGCCAGACGACCCGCCCAGGCCGCCAGGATCGGATCCGTCCCAGCGAGGCCGACTCCATGCTTGCCTCGCTGGTAGATGTGAATCTCCGCCGGCACCCCCGCCTTGCGGAGCGCAAGGTAGAAGGCGACGCTGTTCTCAGCCGGCACGCCGATGTCTTCGTCGGTGTGAAAGAGGAATGTCGGCGGAGTCTGAGGCGTGACCTGCTTCTCGTTAGACAGGCTTTCCACGAGTTTCGGGTCAGGTTTTTCTCCGAGCAGATTATTGCGCGAGCCGACGTGTGTGTACTCAGCGCTGAAGGAGATGACCGGATAAGCGAGGATCATGAAGTCGGGCCGTGAGCTCATCCGCTCGATGGTGTCAGTCGCACTCGCGTTCCCGGCGTCGAAGTGCGTTCCCGCTGTCGAAGCCAGGTGCCCGCCCGCCGAAAAACCCCAGATGCCGATGCGGTCTCCCAGAAGGCGAAAGTCTTTGGCGTGAAGCCTCACGTATCGCAGCGCTCGCTGCGCATCCTGAAGCGGCGCCGGGTGACGATAGCGCGGTCCCAGCCGGTACTTGAGCACAAACGCCGCGACGCCGAGCGAGTTTAGCCACTCGGCGATCTGCCGGCCCTCGTGATCCATCGCAAGATGACCGTAGCCGCCGCCCGGGCACACCACGACTCCAGTGCCCGTTGCCTTCGTTGCGGCCGGCAAGTGAATGAGCAGCGACGGTTGATCTGCGTCTTCTTTGCCGATCGCGCCCGGCGCCCCGTCAGGCCAGAGCAGGACTGGATTAGGCTCCTGCGGCCGATTCTGAGCCAATGTTGTTAGGGCCAGCAGCGTGGCGGCGACGATCGCAATTAGATACCTCAGTCTGAACATCGCTTCCTTTCACCGGACTACGCGCTCGCCTCGGCATCCTCGAGCGGCGTCACCGGATCCATGAACATCCAGCAGAAGGTTCCCGCGAAATAGAGAGCCGCCGACACGTAAAACGTTATCGTCCAGTTATGGCTGGTGTGGTCCAATATGTACCCCGTCACGATGGGCGCCAACGCTCCGCCGAAATTTCCCATCATATTCATGCTTCCTGAAAGCGTGCCAGTGTACTTGCCCCCGACGTCCATGCAGGTTCCCCAGGCGGTCGGCATAACAAGGTCGTTCGAGAAACTCGCCAGGCCCATTGCTACCATCGCAAACACCGGGTCCTGTATGTTGATTGAAAGGACCAGACACAAAGCCGCTCCGCTGAAGCCAATGCCGGCTAGCCAGCGGCGCGTGGTCGTAACGCTGCCGATGCGCCGAACCAGATAGCCTGAGATGGAACCGCAAAAAACGGACCCGAGGCCGCCAAAGAACAACGGCATACCAGCGAGCAGCGCTCCCTTTTGCAACTCCACACCGCGGGCTTCCCTCAAGTACGTCGGCAGCCAGGTGATGTAAAAAGTCCAGCCATAAGTGAGCAGGAAATACTGGAGCCAAAGCAGCCACACCGTTCGAGACCGCACAAACTTTCCCCATGGCACCTTGCCGTGGCCTGCAGTCAACGACTCAGCCGGCGGCATGATCGCAAGCTCCGCCTCATTGACCCTCTTGTGCTCTCGAGGATTGTCTCGGTACCAGCGATAGAAGAGCAGAGCCCAGACGATGCCCAGCGAGCCGAAGATCTCAAACGCGCGCCGCCATGAAACGTAAGAGAGTGTCCACGCGACCAGCAGAGGCGTAAAGGCCCCGCCCCAACGAGCGGCCAGCCACATGAACCCCTGCGCTCGCACCCGCTCGCGCGCGGGCAGCCAGGTCGTAAATGCTTTTGTTAGATTGGGAAAGCACCCGGCTTCGCCTGCGCCGAACAGAGTGCGAGTCACCAGGAGCGACGGTAGATTCCAAACCCATCCCGTCGCTGCGGTGAAGAACGACCACCAGACTACGACTCGCATCAACACTCTTCGCGCGCCAAGCCGGTCTCCCAACCAGCCACCCGGGACTTCGAACAAGGCGTAGGCCCAAAAGAAGACCGAGAACGCCCACCCCATCTGGACCTTCGTGAGTCCAAGCTCATTGCTTATTGCGCCCTCTGCCTGAGAGATGCAGATCCTGTCGATGTAAGTGATGATCGCAAGCGTCGTGGCAAAAATGATCACCCAGTAGCGAGCATGCGTGGGCCGAGCCGGCTTACCCGTTGCCTTCGGTGCATCAACCTGATCGATGATCTTTTCCATGTCCTCCAGCGTCGCGTTCGGTTCGCAGGCAGTTCTCGAGTGACTTTCGAACTCGCCAAGTTTGCCCGTTTACGGGCGGCCTGCGCAAGCCGCCGGCGCGAGGAAAAGGAATTGTGAAATGCGAAATGCGAAATGCGACGAATTTTCGCATTTCGCATTTCGCATTTCGCATTTCCCTTGTTATCGTGAACCCAGGTCAGTGCCTGAAATGAATGGAGGCCCTTATGCGGACTCAGCCCGGTAAACCACGCTGTGATCGTAGTCGCAATAGGCTTCTCGCGCTCGCCGG
>JBGPFL010000742.1:0-3454 GCA_041483295.1 Blastocatellia bacterium
GATCGACATCCTCACTGCGGGCGAGTATCCAGGTGACGGAGAAGTTAAGCCGGTTGCCTTCCCCGATCCGGCGCACGTATTCGAAGTCATCGATGGAATTCGTGTGGCCCGTCTCGTCACGCTGATCGAATTGAAACTGGCGTCTGGTATGACAGCGCCTAATCGACTTAGCGATCTGGGCGATGTGCAGAGATTGATCGAGATCTTGAAGCTACCTGAGGACCTGGCTGAAAGCCTCAACCCGTACGTTCGCGATACCTACAAGAAACTTTGGGAAGGCGTCGCCGCCGCGCGACTCTTACCCAACGGGCCTGACGGCGAATAGCGTGGTTGTTGCGGGCCCTTGACGATAGCCTCGAGCGCAGTTCATCGCTCGACAATAATCGCAATTCCCTGACCTCCGCCGATGCACAGAGCCGCAAGCCCTCGCCTGACGTCCCGCCGCCGCATCTCGTATAGCAACGTCACAAGAATTCGCGCCCCGCTCGCTCCAATCGGATGGCCAAGGGCGATCGCTCCGCCATTCACATTGACTCGGGACGGATCGATTCCGAGCTTACCCACCACCGCAAGGCTCTGCGCGGCAAAGGCCTCGTTCAACTCGAACAGGTCTATCTCACCGATGCTCAGGCCGGCCTTTTCCAGCGCGCGCTCGATTGCGGGGACCGGGCCCAATCCCATGTAGCGCGGGTTAACGCCCGCGGCAGCATACGATACGATTTCGGCCATCGGGGAAAGCTCCATTAACCTGGCGCGTTCGCGGCTCGCGACTACCAGCGCCGCCGCCCCATCGTTGATTCCTGATGCATTGCCGGCTGTGACCGTGCCTTGATCCTTCTGAAAGGCAGGCTTCAAACGCGCGAGGCTCTCAGCGGTCGTGCCGTTCCTCGGATGCTCATCGACTCTGAATGGAAGCGGTTCACCTTTCTTCTGCGGCAGCAAGACTGAAACGATCTCGTCATCAAACCGCGCGCTCGCTATCGCGTCCGCAGCCCGCCGCTGGCTTTCAGCCGCGAATTCGTCCTGAGCCTCGCGAGTGACGGCGCACAGAGCCGCGACGTTCTCGGCGGTGACGCCCATATGGCAGCCGGCCATTGCGCAGGTGAGTCCCTCGCTCAACATCGAGTCTATGACCGCGCCGTTTCCCAGGCGGTAGCCCCATCGGGCGCCGGACAACAAGTATGGCGCGCGGCTCATGGACTCCATTCCACCCGCAACGATCAGCTCTCCATCTCCAGCGGCGATGGCCTGCGCGGCGAGAGTGACAGCCTTCAAGCCGGAGCCGCACACCTTATTGATTGTGAATGATGGAACGCTGTCTGGGATGCCCGCCGCGATAGCTGCTTGTCTTGCAGGATTCATTCCGTGCCCCGCCTGCAAGACATTGCCCATGATGACTTCGTCGATATCAGCCGGGTCAAGCCCGGCCCGTTCAACTGCTCCTCTGATCGCGATACGCGCCAACTCCGTTGCAGGTATGTCCTTGAGCGCCCCGCCGAATGAGCCGATCGCCGTTCTCGCGCCGCTTATGATTACTGCGGACATTCGTTTCTCGTTTCGCGTTTGTGGTTTCGTGTTCGTTTCGATTTACCTGCCACTTCGCGAACAAGAACGCGAAACGACAGACGCGGAACGCGAAACGTCCCTATCTCGCTGTCACCGTAACGTCATCGAACGCCTGATCGTTCTGTGCGTAACAGAACAGGCCTATCTTTCCTCGCCTGTAGGCGTCATCGTCCTGGAGAACAAACAACTGGCGTCCATCCACCGTTCCGTTGATCATGTCGCCAACCACGTCGATCTGGATGAACATCGCTCTGCCGGCTCGAAACCCCTTCTTTTCAGACCAGAGCTCAGTGTAGTCAGGGCCGTTGCGCTTGTCCAATCGAGTTATCGGTCCGCCATTGAACCCATCCTCGATGAACAGAAGTCGGTAGAAATGCTCCGGATCGGCAAACCGGAAGACGACTCCAAAGCCGTCATCATCCCTCGGCTCGGCCTGTAGCGTCAGCGTGTAGTCCTCCCAGCTTGTGTCCCCTGCGACCAGACACGTGCCGTACCAGCGATCGAGAAAATCGCCTCGTCTCCCCCAGATGTTGCTGCGCTGGTGGAGCCAGCCGTCGCGCTCCACTCGCCACGACGAAGGTCCTTCGACGGTTTCGGGATCATCGATCACGGTCCAGTTGGTGAGCCGATCATCATGAAAGCGCTCATCCAACAAGACGCGACTGCAGCCTGAGAAGAATAGACCAGGCACGAAAGCTAAGAGCAAGCGGACGAGGAGGGATCGAACGACCGTTGTCCGGCCAGGGTTCATTGCTCAACCTGAACGAGAGAGGGGGATGGCTTGAGAGCTTTCAAGCGCTCGACCTGGGTGACTCCGGTAGGATAAGCCTGATAGAGGGTGAAGGTCTCAACCTGAATGCACGACAGCGGACTGTCCGGCTCGCCGCTGGTATCTATGCCGACGCACCCGCCTTGTATATATATGCCAAATTTGCGGTGACGCCCGCCCCGCGGCAGGTACTGCGTCGGCGTATGCCCGAAGAAGCAGAGCTTGCCATCATAGTTCTTGTAGAAATCGAGGTCGCGGGTCCAGAGCAATACGTCGGGATCCGTTTCAGCGGGAGGCGTACCGAGAACCAGTCCCGCATGTACATACACCGCCTGCCCGTCCTCGTGAAAGAACGGAAGGCTTCGCATAAAGTCCAGGTGTTCTTCAGGAATGTGAATGTCGGTGACATCTTCCAGATCCACAAGCTCTATTCCATAAGCAGCCAGGGTCGCCAGCCCGCCGTTCTCCGGAATCAGCCATTGATATTCGCCATAGTCGAGGCAGTCGAGCAGCATCTGCTCGTGATTCCCGCGCAGCACGACGACGTTGGGATTCTCCCGCGCGAGCTTCATCACCCGTTCGACAACCCCCGGGGCGTCGTTCCCCCTGTCGATGAGGTCGCCCAGGAAGACTATCTTGTCGCGCTGAGGGTCCCATGGCACATCCCGAAGCAGTTGATCAATCAGAAGGGGGCGACCGTGAACGTCGCCTATCACATAGGTACTAGTCATTCGATCTAACATCCGCTACCAACTTACCATTAGTATCCAGAATCTCAAAACGGCTGATACCGGCTGCCGCGAGCTGCGTTTCGCGTTTTTCGTTTCTCGTTTCCGCTAGTAACCTTGGGCTCTGAGCCAAACGAGAAGCGAGAAACGATGAGTTTGATTACCCCGAGGTGTCCTCGGCGCGGTTTCTACTCGGGCCGCTCGGAAGACTCGTTGGCCTTTTGAAACGCTTCAAACAGAGCCGCAGAATCGCCGGACGTGACCGCCTTACGCGTGGCCTCCAACTCTCGTATCACTTCGGCGAGAGCTTCCGTGATCTCATCGGCATTCGTCTGGCAGATGTCCCTCCAAATTGACCACGGGCTCGAGGCCAGCCGAGTCATATCCTTGA
>JBGPFL010000743.1:0-3446 GCA_041483295.1 Blastocatellia bacterium
CTTGATGCCACGTCGGGCAATACAGGTATCGCATATGCGTGGATCGGCGCGGCGCGCGGCTACAAGGTCAGGCTGGCTCTTCCGCAAAACGCCAGCGAAGAACGCAAACGCATTTTGAGAACCTACGGCGCGGAACTTGTTCTCACCAGCCCTCTTGAAGGATCGGACGGCGCGATCAGAGAGGCCCGGCGGCTCAACGCCGAGAGTCCCGATCTCTACTTCTATGCCGATCAGTACAACAATCCGGCGAACTGGGAGGCGCACTATCACACCACGGCCGTTGAGATCTGGCAGCAGACCGCGGGACGAATTACTCACTTCATTGCGGGATTGGGGACCAGCGGGACATTCATGGGAACCAGCCGCAAACTGAAGGAGTTCAATCCGAACATCAAGGTCATATCGTTTCAGCCCGATTCGCCATTTCACGGCCTGGAAGGGTTGAAGCACATGGAGACCGCGATTGTGCCGGGCATATACGACCCATCGCGCGCGGATGAGAGCTACGAAATCAGCACCGAATCGGCTCATGAGTATGCGCGCCAGCTCGGCAAGCGCGAAGGTTTGTTAGTCGGAGTGTCATCAGGTGCTGCCCTGGCCTGCGCGTTGAGCGTGGCTCGCAAGATCGAGTCGGGTGTGATTGTGACGGTGTTTCCGGACGGTGGAGACAAGTATCTGAGCGAGCGGTTCTGGGATGGATGAAGAGCAATGCCTTGTCCGGCCCGTTGTTGCCTGAGCCTTTGCCGGAACTGACGAGGTCCACGAATATGGCGATCAAAGTAAGCAGGCAGGAGCTTGAAGGAATCAAACGTCACGGAGAGCAGACCTACCCTCACGAATGCTGCGGCTTCCTGCTCGGCACAAATGACGGGCAAGCTAACCAGCTTCACGATCTCTATCGCGCGGAGAACGAATGGCAAGATGCAGACAAACCAAAGCTTGCAGACGGACGTCGTGAGTCCCGAGAGAATCGCTACCTGATCACGCCCGAGCAATGGAAGCGTGCCGACGCTTACGCGCGCGAACGGGGCATCGGGATAATCGGTTACTACCATTCACATCCCGATCATCCGGCCATGCCTTCAGGGTTCGACCTCGACCATTCGTGCTGGCCGGGTGAGTCATACATCATCGTCTCGATAGAACAGGGGAAGGCCGCGGCGCTCAACTCCTTCACCAAACCTGATTACACCCAGTTCGAACAAGAAGAGATCATAGTCGGAGAATAGAACGGGGCGTTCGCTTGCCGAGCGCGCCTGCTGCGGACTACCTAACTCCAGGCTTGTGCGCTAAGATCATGCCTTTCAGGCGAGCATTGAAAGAGAGGACCTTTTGAGGAGTCTGCTATGTCAGTGAAAATACTGGTTCCCACAGCACTGAGAAACTTCACCGGAGGAACCGACGCGATCGCCGTCGATGCCTCCACGGTCGACAATGCGCTCGGAGCACTTGTAGAAAAACACCCGAACCTGAAGAAACACCTCTACAACGATGAAGGTTCGCTGCGCCACTTCGTTAACATTTACGTCAACGACGAAGACATCCGCTACCTCGAGAAGGGTGCGACGCCTTTGAAGAGTGACGATGTCGTGAGCATCGTGCCCTCTATTGCAGGCGGGGTCGGCGTCGTCGAAGACGCTGCGCGCGCGGTCGAGCTTGATCGCGACGAAGTGCTGCGCTACAGCCGGCACCTGATAATGCCCGAAGTCGGCATGGAAGGGCAGAAGAAGCTGAAGGCGGCTATGGTGCTCACTATCGGAGCGGGCGGGCTGGGCTCACCGCTGGCGCTCTATCTTGCGGCGGCGGGCGTGGGACGGCTTGGAGTTGTTGACTTCGACGTCGTTGACTTCACCAATCTCCAGCGGCAGATCATTCATTCGACCTCGAACGTAGGCCGCTCGAAGCTGGAGTCTGCCAAAGAGCGCATAGCTGAAATAAACCCTTACGTGCAGGTAGATGGCTACGAGACTGCGATTACCTCCGAAAACGCGATCGAGATCTTGGAACCCTATGACATCATCGTCGATGGCACGGATAATTTTCCCACTCGCTATCTGGTAAACGACGCGTGTGTGCTGCTGGGCAAACCGAACGTTTACGGGTCGATCTTCAGGTTCGAAGGCCAGGCGACGGTCTTCTACGCCAAGGAGGGCCCGTGCTACCGCTGCCTCTACCCGGAACCGCCGCCGCCTGGACTGGTGCCAAGTTGCGCGGAGGGCGGCGTGCTTGGTGTGTTGCCCGGCATTATCGGGGTCATTCAGGCGATCGAGACCGTCAAGCTCATTCTGGGGAAGGGCGAGTCGCTGATCGGACGATTGGTGCTGTTTGATGCGCTCAAGATGTCGTTCCGCGAGTTGAAGCTCCGCAAGAATCCGGAGTGCCCGATCTGTGGGCCCAATGCCACGATTCGGGAGTTGATCGACTACGAGGAGTTCTGCGGCGTGACTCATCAGCCGGAGGTGAGTGTGGGAGCGGACTTCGAGATCACCCCGCTCGATCTCAAGGCGAAGATGGATCGCGGCGACGAGTTCGTGCTTGTGGACGTGCGCGAGCCGGAAGAGTACGCGATCTGCCGCATACCCGGATCGAAGCTGATGCCTCGCGCAACCCTGCCCGAGCGACTGCATGAGTTGTCGAGCGCGGATGACATAGTCGTACACTGCAAGAGCGGAGTTCGCAGCGGCATGGCGGTCGATTTCCTGAAAGAGGCGGGCTATAGGAAGGTGAAGAACCTCGTTGGCGGAATCCTGCGGTGGTCGGACGACGTGGATCCGACAGTGCCGAAGTATTGAGTTTAATGACTGGTCAAGAAGATGAACAGGAGCGACCTTAAGGCTCTGGCAACCATTAGATTGAACGAAGCGGCTTCTCTACTGAAGAACGGGCATTATTCGGGAGCGTATTATCTTGCCGGTTACGTTGTTGAATGCGCTTTGAAGGCTTGTATCGCAAAACAGACGCAACGTTATGACTTTCCGGACAGGCGTCGGGCTCAGGATAGTTGGATCCATTCGCCAACGAAGCTAGTGCAAGCAGCGGGACTGCAGACGTTGCTCGACACCGAGAACAGTCGTGATTCGAAGTTCGCTGCCAACTGGAACGTGGTTAAAGATTGGTCCGAGGAAAGTCGGTACCGCAACTCGGATCAGAAGAACGCTGAGGAGATCATCCGTGCGATTTCAGACAGAAGGCATGGGGTGCTGAGATGGTTAAGACGTCACTGGTAGAGGCTGATTTGCTTGCCGGGAAGCGACTATTGATCGCGCTCGACAACCCCCCAGAACCCAATTGGCCCTCTTTTCCGGTCAAGGCGGCCTTCTGGCTGGATTACCCGGAGTCCCAAGAGTGGCGTCTGGTCATAGCAACACCGTTGGTAGACGAACGAGGTCCGTTGAAGACCTATTCCCAGTTGCAGCGCGTACTCTTTTCAATCCAACCGGCTGATA
>JBGPFL010000744.1:0-3440 GCA_041483295.1 Blastocatellia bacterium
AAGATTGTATGAAGCTACACCTCCGGCTCATCGCAGTGATCGGCGTAATCGTGCCGCGAAGACTGCGCGGAGACTGGAAACAGGAGTGGCAAGCCGAGCTGCGACATCGCGAATACCTGCTCGCTAATTGGGAAAGACTCAACTGGCTAACCAAATTTGGGCTGCTCTGGCGCAGTCTCGGGGCCTTCCGGGACGCGCTCTGGTTACAGCAACTGCGATGGGAGGATGAGATGTTTCAAGACTTGCGTTATGGCGCGCGCATGCTGATCAGGAACTTCGGTTTTACAGTCGTCGCGTTGATCACCCTGACTCTGGGCATCGGCGCAAACACGGCCATCTTCAGCGTGGTCAACGCGCTGCTGCTCAAGCCGCTGCCTTACCCCAATCCCGATCAACTCGTCTGGGTCGGAGAGGCCGCGCCGCAGGGGAAAAGCGACGCAATTGCGGGCCCTCATTTTCTCGAGTGGAATGAACAGAGCCAGACGCTCGCGCAGATCGCAGCTTACAATGCCACCACCTTGACGCTGACCGGCTCGGGCGAGCCTGAAAGGCTGGACGCTAACCGCGTCTCCGCTGAATTCTTCACAGTGCTCGGCGTGGAACCTCTGCTTGGCCGCAACTTTCTTGCCGCTGAAGATCGCCCCGGCGGTGAGCGCGTGGCAATCATAAGTCATAGTTTGTGGCAGCGCCGTTTCAACGCCGATCAAAACATCATCGGAGAATCAATTGCACTCGATGACCAGAGCTACAGGGTGGCGGGTGTGCTGCCGCCCGGCTTTCGTTTCATTCAGCCGTTCGAGGTATGGGTTCCGCTGGCGCTCGACCCGGAGCAGGAGCGAGGCAATATCCAGATTTCGATCCTGAACGCGATTGCGCGCCTCAACCCGGGCATCTCGCGAGAGGAGGCGCAATCCGAGTTGGAGACACTCCGTCTTCGATTTGAAAACAGCAAACCGGGGAACACTCCCCTCTTCGGCGGGCAGGTACGGCTGGCCTCATTGCACGAGAAACTCGTGGGGGATACACGGCGTCTGTTGCTCATTCTCCTTGGCGCCGTCGGTCTGATCCTGCTCATCGCATGCGCCAATGTTGGGAACCTGCTGCTCTCGCGCGCGGTCGCGAGGCAGAAGGAGT
This sequence comes from Blastocatellia bacterium, assembly GCA_041483295.1. GTDB lineage: Bacteria > Acidobacteriota > Blastocatellia > UBA7656 > UBA7656 > DASYSA01. The sequence goes on from JBGPFL010000744.1 coordinate 1,135, forward strand.
TTGCGATTCGCGCGGCGCTCGGCGCTGGCCGGCTGCGTTTGATGCGGCAGATGTTAACCGAGAGTTTGCTACTCGCCCTGGGCGGCGGCGTCCTGGGCTTGCTCCTGGCCTTCTGGCTCACGAAACAGATCGTGGCGTTGGCAGCGGCCAATACATTCGGCGACATCTCTCACCTCGCGACTATCAATATTGACGTCAGGGTGCTCAGCTTCACGCTGCTGACATCGCTGGTGAGCGGGGCGCTGTTTGGTCTCGCGCCGGGCTTTCAATTCTCGCGCCCGAATTTGAATGACTCGCTTAAAGAGGGCGGGCGCGGCAGCGGCTTTGATCGCAGCCGCCTGCGCAACCTGTTGATGGTGACCGAAGTCGCTTTGGCTATCGTGCTGCTGGTCGGCTCGGGCTTGCTCATCAGGAGTTTCGTGAATCTGCTCGAAGTCAATCCGGGCTATAGGCCCGAGAGCTTGCTGACGATACGAGTCTCGCTGCCGGATTTGCGTTACGAACAGCGAAGCCGGCGAGAGGCCTTGTATCACGAAGTCTTGCAGCGCGTCGCTTCGTTGCCTGGAGTTGAATCGGTTGGGGCGATCAACCACCTGCCGCTGACCAACTTTCAGTTCGGGGGTTGGCTTAGGATTCCAGGACGCTCGCAGTCATCGCCTGACAATCAGCCCGCCACCCCTATCGGTATCGTGAACGGGGATTATTTTCGCACGATGGGTATCCCACTTCTCATGGGCCGGGACTTCACCGAACGCGACAACTCCGAGTCTCCGCGCGTCGTGATTCTAAGCGAGGCCCTGGCGTCGGGACTCTTCCCCAATGACGACGCCCTGGGGAAGCAGGTCTGGGCGCCAGGTCCACGCGGAGAACTGATGCCGATCGTGATTGGTGTCGTGGGTGATGTGAGGCACCAGGGATTGGATCAAGACGTGACGCCGCAGGTCTACGTGCCCTTCACGCAATTCGCGCCCGGATCAATGACTATGGTGATTCGCAGCTCCACCGACGCTGCGGGCTTGACGGCTGAGGTGAGACGGCAGGTGCTCGAGGTTGACAACGAGCTGCCCCTTTACGAGGTCCAGACGATGGAGCATCGTCTCGCGACTTCAGTCTCACCGCGGCGCTTCAATCTTCTGCTGCTCGGCGCCTTTGCGCTAGTGGCTCTGGTGTTGGCTGCGGTCGGAGTGTATGGCGTGATTGCTTACGTGGCGACGCAACGCACTCACGAAATCGGCATTCGCATGGCACTCGGCGCTCACCGCGGTGATGTCTTGAGACTGCTCATCGGGCGAGGCATGACTCTGGTCGCCATCGGGATCGTGCTCGGCCTAGCCGGGGCCTGGGCGCTGACACGGGTGATGGCGAGCTTGCTTTTCGGCGTGAGCACTACCGATCCGCTGACGTTCGCAAGCGTCGCGGTGCTTCTGGCAACGGTCGCGCTGGTGGCTTGCTACATGCCCGCGCGCAGAGCCGCAAAAACCGATCCGATGGTAGCGCTGCGGTGCGAATGAGTCGATTGCGGATCGCGGATTGCAGTTTGCTGAACACAAGGATGCCAACACGACGTGACGTAATGGAGATCTCGTAGTGCTTCATCTCTGGCTTATCCGGTTCGTCGGCGTGATCGTGCCGCGACGACTGCGCTCGGACTGGAAACAAGAGTGGGAAGCCGAGCTTCGTTATCGCGAAGCACTGCTCGCCGATTGGGCGAGGCTCAACTGGCGAACCAAACTCAATTTGCTCTGGCGGAGTCTCGGCGCCTTCTGGGACGCCCTCTGGCTGCAACAACTGCGCTGGGAGGATGATATGTTTCAAGACCTTCGTTATGGCGTGCGAATGTTACTCAAGCACAAGGGCTTCACGGCGGTAGCGGTGCTGTCGCTTGCGTTGGGCATGGGGGCGAATACTGCAATCTTCAGCCTAGTCAATACAGCGTTGCTGCGCCCATTGCCCATCGAAAAACCTGAACAACTTGTGGCGCTCAATAACACCGCCGAAAACCGAAGGTTCCCAACCTTCTCTTATCCTAACTACAAAGACTTTCGCGATAGAAACGAGGTGTTCTCCGGCCTCATCGCTTATCGCTACGCGCCGTTGAGCCTGAGCCACGATGGAATCAATGATCGGTTATGGGGTTATGTCGTCACGGGAAATTATTTCGAGGTGTTGGGGGTGAAGGCCGCGATGGGGCGGCTGATCTCAGAGGACGACGATCTGAAGCCGGGAGCAGTTCCGGTGGCGGTCTTGAGCTACAAGTGCTGGCGGCAGCGCTTCGGAGGAGATCCAGGCATCATCGGCGAGGACGT